>CAZOMZ010000004.1:15306-28467 GCA_964581065.1 uncultured Loktanella sp.
TCTTTCCTTCGGGAACGCCAGTCACATAATCCTGATGCACAACACAATTTGAGGTAGCAGCTCTGACAACGCACACCGATAATTTTTAGCAATCCTGACAAGCGTTGCTTCGAAGTTGCCGCGCATTTCGCTACGTAGATTTACGGACCGAGACACCATCTATGCGTGTGCCTGAATAAGTATACTCCCTAGTTGGCGCAGCACCTTGCACAGGCAGCTTCCACACCCCGCCTTTGTCGATAGGTAATCACACGTATTTTCAGCAGATACCCGCCTAGTTTTACTCCGCCTCGCAGGATCGGTGCCATGCCACATGCGCAAACCATCGGTCCGGCGGGAACGAAATGAAGCAAAGGCGGCGTTCAGAAGGATGTGCCGAAACCGATGGCGCGGGTGATTGGGGACCCTGCGCAGAAGGGGTGGATCCGGCGGGGCGTCGAAACAGACCAGAACACTCTTGCCTGTGTGCGCAAGCCGGGTGCGGTGCTGACCGTGTCCGACATCCCCTTCAACATCTTGGGGCCACATGGGCGACCTTATGGGACACTGAGATGGAACGAGTACGAAACATACCCAAACTGATTGCGGCGGGCTTGCTGGCCGCCACTTGGGCGATCCCGGCGCATGCCGCCGAGGTCAGCCTGCAAAGCCTTGACGGCGGAACAACCTTGCGCGGCGAACTGCTGGAGTTTGACGGGCGGACATACAGGTTGCGCACAATTGTCGGCAATCTTGATGTGGACGCGCTGCGCGTGCGCTGTATCGGTGATGATTGCCCGACGCTTGAGGACCGGCTGGACGAACTGAAAATCACCGGCGCACCGGAACTGCTGGACGGGCTGATGCCCTCGTTGCTGGCAGCCTATGCTGCCGATCTGGGCGGCGCGCTCGTCACTCAGGACGATGGCGTCTTGATGGTGAAAGACCAGAACGAGGACGACCTGCTGAAGGTTTCGCTTGTTGCGGACAGCACCATCGATGCATCCGCGCTTTCGTCACAAGGTGCGGAAGACATCCTTGTATCACCCCGCGCCGTGCAGATCGCCGATGCCGCCATCAGCGAGCAGGTGATCGCATTGGATGGCTTTGTCCCTGTCGTATCGCCCAGCAACAGCTTGCGGGCCATTGCGGCATCCGATCTGGCACGGATCTACGCCGGTGAGGTGACCAACTGGGCGCAGCTTGGCGGCAACGATGCACCTATCAACGTCTACATCGGGGACTCGGACAGCCCAAGCTACCGGATGTTCGAAGACCTTGTCATGCGTCCGGCAAGTGCGGCGCTGACCGAAGGCGCACGTCGCACCGGCACCGACGAAAATCTCGCGCGTATTCTGCAACTTGACCCGCTGGCGATCGGGATCATGGGAATGTCCAAGGCGGATAGCGCCAAAATCCTCGGGGTCAGAGGGGCTTGCGGCATTCAGGTGCCCGCAAATGACTTCAACGTCAAAACAGAAGAGTATCCGCTGACCCACCGCATCCACCTCTATCTGAATGAGGATCGTGCCTCGACGCAGGTCGAACGCTTTGTGGATTTCCTTGCAGAGCCCAGCGCACAAGAGGCCATTGCGGCAGCGGGCTACACCAACCTGACACCCGGTTTCCAGGCAAACAATGAGCAAGGCCTGCGCTATCTGTCGTCGATCCTGCCAAATGATGCAGAGGTCACATTCGACGATCTGCAGCGGCTGGGGGCTACCCTTCTGCAATCCGAGCGCAGTTCGATCAGCGTGCGGTTTGCCTTGGGGTCGTCAGAGCCGGATGCACGTGCCGTTGCAGACATCGCGCAATTTGCGTCGCTGGTTTCGGCAGCGGACCTGCGCAACAAAGAGATCGTGATTGTCGGCTTCACCGACTCGATCGGCACCGCCGTGAACAATCAGGCTCTGAGCGAACGCCGTGCCAATCAGGTCCGTGACGCGCTGATTGCCGCCCTGCCCTCCGAGATCGCATCAGGCATCAATATCGTTGCCACCGGATTCGGAGAAGTGTCGCCGCTCAACTGCAACGACACCGATAACGGCCGGCGCGTGAACCGCCGCGTCGAGATCTGGTTGCGCGATGTTGTCGTGCCTTCTCAATGACACATTCAAGCAGGATCTCGATGACGATGGCACAGTTCAAAAGACATATGTTCGCAGCCCTGCTGGTCGGCCTGTCGATGGCGACCGCTTCAGTGGCACAATCAAACGAGCCAGATGGCGCTATTGCCGACTGGCTGAACAATGACGACCCACAGTCGTTGCCGCAACTCTCCGAATTGGCGAATAGCGGCGACTGGCGCGCCCAGATTCTTCTGGGACAGGTGGATCGCGACATCATCCCGGGGGGATACTCCACCTATCTGCGCGAGCTTGACCGCGCTGACCGCGCAGCGCTGTTGCGGTCACCGCAAGAGAACGGCAAGACCGCCAACTGGCTGCTGAACCTCAGCAACCCCGATGTCGCAGGGGCCGGCGAGGCGCTGTTCTGGTATGAGGCAAATCTCGATGTGATTGAGGCTGCCGAAGACCTTGCCGCCCAGTCGGAACCGGCAATGGCGCACTATCTGCTGTGGAAGTCCGTCAACAACGGCTCATTCGACCTGATGCAGGCCATTCCGCAGGACGAACCGGTGCTGACCAATGCAGGCTTCCTTCTGTGGCTGCGCGATTACTTTGCCCAACCCGACGGTGCGATCACACTCAGCGCGTTTTTGGCCGACCGGCGGCCGGAAAAGATGGAAGGCTTGCTTGCCCTCAAGCGGCTGGAACGCCTCTTGAACCTGCAGAGCAACTTTTCCCTGCGGATCAACGAGGTGATTGAAGTCGTGCGCGGCAACTCGCGGTCGCTCAACAGCAATGCCGATCTGGTGGCGCTTGACGCAACGCTTTCTGCGATTGCCCAGGTTGACCAGCGATTGGCAGTTGTCGAAAGGCTTTGCGAACGCTGCCCCAATGCAGCGCAAGAGTTCCGGTGCATGCCCGACACGCTGGCTGTGATCGGGGGGTACAACAAGCTGATGCAGCTCAGAACACCGTCCGAGAACATCATCCCCGCGGATGTATTCCTGCAATCAGAACGCGCTGTGACGACCCTCGAGAACGTCATCTACAACTTGGGCCGCTCCGGCAACTTTACACCAGCCTCTCAGTGCGTCGCCGATATCATCGACCGTTGAGACACTCACTCCGCGCCGCATTGGCGGCGCGGAGCTTTTTGCGAGGTGCAGCGCTAAAGACGTGACCGCATCACAAGCCTCTACTCTTCTTCAGTGAAATCCTTGTAGACCATCACCAGTTCGGCCACGGTCGTGCAGCCGGTCTTTTCCAGCACCCGCGAGCGATGGATGTCCGCCGTGCGTGGCGAAATCCCCAGATCGATCGCCAATCCCTTGCTCGAGGCCTGATTGGGCTTGCGCAGGATCAGATGGAACACCTCTGCCTCGCGGTCGGTCAGCCGGTTGACATTAGCCTGCAACACCGAAGTCTTTTCGCTCTCGGCGGCAAGGTCGCGGCTGAGCTCCAGTCCGGTATCGATACGGTCAATCAGCACTTCGGGCTTGTAGGGCTTTTCGAGAAAATCGACGGCCCCTGCTTTAGTCGCCTGCACCGATTCAGGAATACCGCCATGACCGGTGATGAACACGATGGGGAGCGGGATGGACTTCTTGTTGAGATGCGCCTGCAGTTCAAGCCCGTTCATCCCCGGCAATCCGTAGTCGAGAACCAGACAGGCAGGTGTCTCGATCCTCAGCTCTGCCAGAAACGACTGCGCGGATGCATAGGCCTCGACACGATATCCGCGTTTCTCGAGGGACCGGACCAGCGAACGGCTCAGGGCCACGTCATCCTCGACGATATAGACTGTGCCTTGCGGTGTCATACGGTCTGTCCCTCTTGGGCGGCGGTATCGGTTTGCGGTAGCCTGACAATAAATCGCGCGCCATGCGGTTCAACCGCTTCGTAGCGGATCGTCCCCTCATTGGCTTGCACGAGGGTCTGGCTGATCGACAGCCCGAGGCCAAGCCCTGTCTCTTTGGTCGTTGTGAACTTCGAGAAGGGCTGCACTTCGCTTGGAAAGCCGGGGCCGTTGTCCTCGATCACCAGCGACACCATTCCGGACTCCAAGGTCTGGCTGATGCGCACAAACTGTCTCTCGGACTGGGTCCGGGCCAGAGCCTCAAAGCTGTTGCGCAGCAGGTTGACCAGAACCTGAGCAATCTGGGTGCGGTTGCCCAGAACCAGAACACCCTTGCTGGTTTCATTGATGACCCTGACGCCAAGCTCGCGCGCCTCGGGTTCAAGCAGGGTCAGTGTCTGCCGCGTCAGATCGGCCAGATCAAATGGCGTCAGATTGCCCTTTTCCTTGCGGACGACATTGCGCAAGGCACGGATGATATCGCCCGCCCGCATTGCATGCGCCTCGACATCACCAAGAACGGCACGCAGTTCCTGACGGTCGGGCAAGTCTTCGTCCAGCACCATTCGGGCGGTATCAATGTCATGGGTCAATGCCGCCAAGGGCTGGTTCAGTTCATGCGCAAGGCCGCCTGCGAATTCGCCCATCGCATTCACGCGCCCGACATGGTTGAGGTCACGGCGCAGGCGTTCAAGGTCTTCGCGGGCACGGCGGGATTCTTCGATGTCGTCAAAGATGGCAAGCGCATGATCGGCTTCGCCCGCCTCGTCACGGATCAGGATCGCCGTCAGACGCAGCCAGCGCACGGTTTCGCCATCTGCCCGGAAGCGGGCCTCGATTGAACATTCCTGATCGCCGTGCATGGCATCATAAAAGGCTCCAAGCTGGCCGGAATCCGCTTTGACGATGATGTCGCTCAAGCACAGGTCGAGAATGCTTTCGCGGGATTGGCCGAACTGGTCGCAGAGACGGGCATTGGCATGCAGGAACCGACCGGACACAGGATCAACGCGGGCCATACCACGTGAGGACAGCTCAAACGTGCGGTCATAGGCAGCCTGAAAACGCCGGCGTTTCCCGATTTCCTGCACCAGCGTTTCGCTGGTGCCTGCCAGTTCGGAATAGGGGGCACGCAACGGCCGCGCCGGACCATCATCGCCGCGCGCGGCCAGATCAGAGGCCTTTGCAAATGCCAACACCGGCCGTCCGATGCGGTTTGCAAGATAGACAGCGATCAGGGCGCTCAGCAGCACGACAATCAGAACGATCCATAGCCAGCGTCCTCTTTCGCGGCTGATCTCACCAGTGAAGGCTTCCTTTGGTGCGTGCAGACCAACCCGCCACGGAAGGCTCCACCCTTCGATGCCCGAAAGGATTGCGACATGGCCCTCCACCTCGCGGACGGGCCCGAACGCGCCATTGTTGACGACGAATGCCTGCGCGGCGACAGGATCAATGGCTTCGGTTAGCTGTATGAACGGGTCCTGCGCCTCGCCGGTGGGCAGTTGCGAATGGGCGATCAGGCGACCCGCCTCAGTCAGGATCATCACCGCGCCGGCGCCTTGACTTTGCACTTCGTCCAGCATCGAGGACAACACACCGATTTCAATGTCCGATCCGAAGACACCGACAAGTTCGCCATCAACATAGACCGGACGGGCGATGGTCAAACCGGGCCGCTGCGCCGTGAAGAAGACATATGGACCTGTCCAAACCAGTCGTTCTGCCTCGGCTGCGTCCTGATACCACGGGCGCTGGCGCGGATCATAGGCATCCAGTGGATCGTAGGACTGGCGGAGCGGAGAATAGGCTTCGTCCCGCCAGATCAGGCGCGCGCCTGCCTGCACAGTGTCGATGATCTTTGTACGGAATTCGCCGGGTTGGTCGGACCGCAGAACCATGACAAAGCTGCCATCGGTTCGCCCGAAGTAAAAACCGGACTGTTGCGGCGCGATCTGCAACAGGCGAAAGATATGGCTTTCCAGCGCCGCATCGTCGCTGGCATCCAGCGCCCCGTTTGCGACCAGATCAGCCGAAAGATCAACGGCCTGCCGTGCGGGTGCAAGAAAACGCGCAATTTCGTTGCCGACGCGGGCACCGGATTCCTCAAGCAGCTGTGTCGACTGACGCACCAGCGCGCGTTCGGTGCCGAAGCCGATGATCGAGACCGTCGTCAAAACTGCGAAGGCCTGCAGGCTCACAAGCGCAAATATCAACAGCGCCCGCAAAGAAAGAGACAGGCCCCCTGACGGGCCTGACAGCTGGTCGGTCAATCCTCCGGCGGTTTTCATTGTCGCGCATCCCCGAACTTCGCGGATGGTCGCACGAAACACGATTCAGGCGAATACGTAAACAAACGTATGGACGATTGACCCTGCGACATGGTCGCTTTGCGCCATAGTGTCCGGCACCTTCCGGTGTTCATGTTCTCCTCCTGACCACACCCTACTTGGTGCCGGCATATCAGACCGTAAGGGGTAGCGTTATGAGTGACGATCCATCCAGTAATCTGGTTTCCCGAAGTATGGATCACCGTGCACCCGCGCTTGCAGGCCCCCGAAAGCGCCGACGGCCAGAATTACGTCCGACCCACTCGGACAGGTCAGAGGCGTGTGGCCGCCGGAACTCAGGTTCGGCGGCCACCTGCGTCACCGGCCGCGGCATCAGGTTATCGCGCAAAGGTGGCACGGTCAGACGGTCAGTGGCCCCAGTTGGCGGGACGCCGGTCTAGGACATCATCTCTCAATTATCGGAATAACAATGGCGCATAGCTTTCTCGACGACGTCGAGGCCCTGTTTCAACAGGCTGAACACACATTGGATCTCCCCGAAGGTCTGGGCGAAAAGATCAGGGTGTGCAATGCAACCTACGCGACGCGCTTTGGCGTCCGGCTGCGCGGGAGAATGCATACATTCACCGGCTGGCGTGCGGTGCATTCCACCCACCGCAGCCCCGCCAAGGGCGGTATCCGTTACGCCCCCGATGCGGACCAGTCGGAAGTCGAGGCGCTGGCAGCGCTGATGACGCTCAAATGCGCATTGGTGGACCTGCCCTTTGGAGGATCGAAAGGGGCACTTTGCATCAATCCCGCCGATTGGGAACCCTATGAGATGGAGAAGATCACCCGCCGGTTCGCGCAGGAACTGATGCGGCACGGATTTCTGGACTCCGCCAGCAATGTGCCCGCCCCGGATATGGGCACGAACGAACAGACAATGATGTGGATTGTCGATGAATATCGGCGCTTCAATCCCACTGATACCAACGCGCTTGCCTGCGTGACTGGCAAACCTCTGGCCGCAGGGGGCATTTCCGGCAGGATCGAAGCCACTGGCCGCGGTGTGCAATACGCCATCCACGCCTTCTTCGATGCGACAGGTTCTCATGCAACCTTGGGCTTTGCCTCCGTTCCTTTGAAGGGATGCAGCGTCATTGTTCAGGGGCTCGGCAACGTTGGCTATCACGCCGCCAAGTTCCTGTCAGAAGATGATGGTTGTCGCATCACTGCAGTGATTGAACGGGACGGCGTGATCCGCAATGCCGATGGGCTCGACATTGAGGCTCTGAAATCGCACATCAAAACCACTGGTGGTCTGTCAGGTTTTGCCGGCGGTGAGTTTTCCACGGATGGTGCGGCGGCCCTTTGTGATCCTTGCGATATTCTTGTGCCGGCCGCCCGCGAGGGGGTCATCCACGCCGGCAACGCTGGCGATATCAAGGCGCGACTGATTGTCGAGGCCGCCAATGGCCCGATCACCGCCGAAGGCGATGCCAGACTTCGCGCGCGCGGTATTCCCGTTATCCCGGACCTCTATGCCAACGCAGGCGGCGTGATCGTGAGCTATTTCGAATGGGTCAAGAACCTGACCCATATCCCTTTCGGCCTGATGGAGCGGCGGTCTCAGACCCGCGACTACCAGACGCTTGTGCAGACCCTTGAGGCCATGACGGGACAGTCCGTCCCCGGTTCAATGCGCGACCGCTTTTCGCGCGGCAAGGCCGAGATCGACCTTGTCAGATCGGGGCTGGAGGAGTTCATGCGTCTCACCTTCGATGATATTCTCGCGGAGTACGCCCGCTTGCGCCATGCCGATGACAGCCAGCCGACGCTGCGGTTGGCTGCCTACCGGATCGCGATCAACAGGATTTCACAGGCCTATCAGGCGATTGGAATCTAGACCGGATTGGCCAAGCAAAAACCCGCATGACAAGGGGCCGGAAAGAGAGTCGCGCGTCATGCGGGACGCCGGTTTCTGAAAATGGCCGTGGACGGACCAGTCGGACCTCCAACTCTGTGAACACACCTCTGACACAGTCACAGACAGGCTCGGCCTTCTGAAACAGTTGAACGATAACAATGGGAAACGGGCGTTTTTCGGCCTTGAGTTGCGGTCCAACCGATCTGCGGTGACGCCGGAAAATGAGGCGCATTCTCACGGCATTTTCTACAAAACTAACATTCTCTCGACACAATTTGCCCCAAATTGGGTTGTTTGTTTCCAACTGTGATTTTGCGCGTTTCAGGTTGGGGAACATCTGAGGCCGCTCCAAATCGATCACGTTCGAAGAGTCCGGGAAGGCTCTGAAACGATAGAGGAGAGAAGACTTTGGCGATCAAGCTTAAGAAACAACTCAAGATGTCTGCGGCAGGAATTGCACTCGCCTCAGCTTTCTTGTTGCCGTCAGCATCGCTGGCACAGGACGTCACGCTGGTATCGACAGACGGTACAATCAACGTGTCTGGTCAGTTTATTTCATTCGAGAACGATACTTACGTGCTTCGTACAGCGCTGGGCGATCTGCGCATCGCGGCCAGCAGCGTGATCTGTGAAGGCGCGGCTTGTCCGACCTTCGAAACAGCATCGGCAGACGTAACGATCACCGGTTCCGAGGCAATCGGTCTTGGTATGATGCCACTTTTGATGACCGGTTTTGCCGCATCGCTGGATGCAGATGCCGAAATCAACAACACCGCTGCAGGCGAATCGATTGCAACACTGATTGACGATGGCGGCTTCGGTGACGAGATCGGCAGCTATCTGGTATCTTCGACAAGCGATGACGACGCATTCCAGGCGCTTCTGGAAGGCGACGCGACGATCGGGATGTCCTCGCGCCGTATCACGCAGGACGAAGCCCGTGCGCTTCGCGGCGACGGTGCCGGCAGCATGGTCAGCCCTGAACAAGAGCGGATCATCGCCGTGGACAGTATGGTTGTCGTCACGCACAACTCCAACCCCGTCACCCAGCTATCGCAGGAACAACTGGCCGGGATCTTCTCGGGTCAGATCGACAACTGGAGCCAGCTTGGTGGCGAAGACCGTCCGATCAACATCATCAGCTACGCGCCCGAGACAGCGAACTACGATTACTTCATGTCCTATGTATTTGGTGAAGACCGCCCGGCGGTCCCCGTCGCAGGTGTTGCCGAAGACGATCAGGCGATGTCGAACGTCATGTTCCACGACCGCAATGCCATCGGGTATCTCGGTTTTGCATTCCAGCGCGGCGCGCAGCCGGTCCAGCTGTTGAACGAATGCGGGATTTCCACTCAGCCTGATGCCTTCTCGGCCAAGACCGAGGAATACGAGCTGAGCCGCCGTATGTATCTCTATAACCGTGCGGACAACATCGACAGCAACGCGCAGGCCTTCCTCGACTACGTCATGTCCGACGAAGCCGACAGCGTGATCGGCAAGTCGGGCTTTATCGATCTGGGTATCCTGCGCCGTGCACAGGGCGAAGGCGACCCGCGTCGCGCCGCCCTTGTTGATGAGATCCAGCGCTACGACATCGGTTTCGAAGGCGAGATCATGGCGGACATGCTGTCCAAGATGGACAGCTATGACCGTCTTTCGACGACTTTCCGCTTCCGCACCGGGTCTTCGCGTCTTGATGAACGTGGTCGCCTCGACATGCAGCGTTTGATTTCCTACCTCGAAGAGCAGCCTGCCGGCACACAGATTTCGGTTGTCGGCTTCACCGATGACGTCGGGCCTTTCGAAGCAAACCGCGCATTGGCGATCGAGCGTGCGGGTGCCGTTCTGGATGAAATCCGCAGTGCAGCAGGTGATCGCCTTGCCGGGATCGAGATGACGACCTTCGGCTTTGGTGAAGTTGCACCATCCGCGTGCAACATCTCCGAGCGTGGTCGCGGCATCAACCGCCGTGTTGAAATCTGGATCGCCAACAGCAACGAAAGCTGATGTGTGAACTGAATGGCCGGACGTGATCGTCTGGCCATTCCACTATCCCGATGTCCATCCCGTCAATCCCGTTCACAACGGGGCGTTCGTCACGCATGTTTGCGCTCTGCTGGGCCTTGGCAGGTTATTTCTGCGACAACCGCTGACCTCCGTGCAGGCCATGCAACACTGCGATGCCCCTTACAATACCGAGTATAACATGATGCATAGAAACACAGAAAACCGTGGGGCCGTGGCCATTCCCGTTGTGGGATACGTCCGCGCGCTTCCAAAGGCCCTGACATGTCTTGCGGCCCTCATGCTTGTGTCGACCGCCCCTGTCCTTCTTCCGACTGCCGCTGCCGCACAATCCGCTTCCGATGATACAAATTTCGGCGGCAAGGCGCGCGTCAGCCGGTCTACAAGCTTGCGCTCTTTGACCGAAGCCGTGGCCTCGGCAAGTTGCCGCGTGCAGGGCGGTATCGAAACGGCAGCGTCTCAGGAAGACCTGGCAAAGGCGCAAGAGGACTTCAGCGCCATTGTCGATGGCCTGATCAACGGCAACGCCGCTCTTGGTATGCCGGGTGCGGAACGGCGGGCGCGGATGCTGTCCTCACTTGATGCAACGGCAAGCCTGTGGGCGCCAATCGAAACGGCCGCTGCCAATCTGGCAAGCGGTTCCGGCACTGCCGAAGACGCCGCAACGATCCGGGCAGGATATGCGGCGCTGTTCACGCAGACGGAACAGACAGCGTCGGATATCGCAGGTCAATATGCCGATCCGCAGTCACTCCTGCAAAGTGATGCAACGGTGCTCAACTTCGCTGTGCGCCAAAGGGCGCTGGCTTACCGTATGACCCGCGCCATGTGTGAACTGGCGACCGGCACAGGCAATGATGCCACCGCCGACGAGTTGGCCCAGACCGTCGATCTTTTCGACAAGACACTGATCGCACTGCGCGACGGCTTCCCTGCGGCCGGGATCAACCCTCCGCCAAACGAGATTATCTTGGAAAGGCTTGTCGCGACTTTCGATCTGTGGCGCAACGGTCGTGGGATCTATGATACGGCAATCGGTGGTGCCCAGCCGGGCAATGACGCCGTCATCGCCTCGGCGGCGCTGACGCGCGACCTGTCAGTTGCGATGAACAACGTCATCACACTCTATCTTATCGCAACGCCCGGGCAGGACGATGTCTATCGCGTGCCGCTCGAAGCCTACGCGCAGGATGAGCTGGCAAGTTGGCTGACCGACCCTGCATTGATCGAAGCGATCAAGACCCAGAATGCGGCCCATATCGATCTCTCCGAAGACGAGATCATTGCGCTTGACCAGCAATGGCGGGCTGAGGCCGGCGCGGGTGGCGGACCACTGATCTCGCGGTTGCTGTCACATGAGGTCTCCCTCTGGCTGCGCGGCAAGCAGGATGCAACAGCGGGTTTCGTGACCGAAGCATTCGTCATGGACAACCGTGGGCTGAACGTCGCGCAAAGCGCCGCAACGTCGGACTATTGGCAGGGTGACGAAGCCAAGTGGCAACAGACCTACCTTGTCGGCCCGGATGCCATGCATATCAGCGAGATCGAATTCGATGACAGCACGGGCTTTTACCAGTCTCAGGCTTCACTTCCGATCACCGATCCTGAGACAGGGAATGTCATTGGTGCCGTTACATTCGGGATCAACGTGCAGAACCTGATGTAAAAGTCAGGCGCTCTCCTCAGAGCAAAAAGGGCCCCTCGGGGCCCTTTTCACTTGCGGCCGACATGTTGTCGCTAGAAATCCACCTCGATGGCGATGCCTTGCGACACCGCCAGATCGACGACCGCTGATGCAACAGCAAGGTCCTGAAGGCCGACGCCGGTGCCGTCAAAGATGGTGATCTCATCATCACTGGTCCGTCCCGGATGCGTGCCGTTGATCACTGCTCCAAGCTGGTGCACGTCCGCTTCCTTGATCAGACCTTCTCCTACGGCGTGCTGGGCCTCGCCGATGCTCACCGACTGGGCCACTTCATCGGTAAAGACAGTGGCTTTGGCCAGCAGAGCCGCTTCGACCTCCTGCTTGCCCTTGGTGTCTGTGCCCATGCAGGCGATATGCGTGCCGGGGCTCACATGATCCGCCATCAGAGAGGGCGCAAAGGCCGAGGTGATCGAGATGATCACATCCGCTTCCTGTCCTACTTGCTCCAGCGTGGCCGCCTCGAACGGCACGCCTGCTTCTTCAGCAACCTTGGCGATATTGGGCAACATGTCAGGGTGATAGTTCCAGCCGATCACCTTTTCGAACTGGCGCTGCTCCAGCGCCGCCCGCAACTGAAAGGTCGCCTGATGCCCCGCGCCGATCATGCCCATGACCTTGGCACCTTCGGGCGCCAGATGCTTGATCGACACCGATGAGGCCGCCGCCGTGCGCAGCGCGGTCAAGAGGTTGCCGCCCACCATCGCGGAAGGCTTGCCGGTATCGGGATCGAACAGGAACACCGTGGACTGGTGATTGATCAGCCCGCGCTTTTCCAGGTTATGCGGCCAGTAACCGCCCGCCTTGAGACCCAACACCTTGCCCGCGCGGTCAAACCCGCCCTTAAAGCCGTAAAGCGCATCCTCATGACCGATCGCCTCACGCACGACAGGAAAGTTATAGGCGTCTTCCGCCGCCATGGCCGCAAAGACCTTTTCGACCGCATCAAACGCCGCCGCACGCGTCATCAGGTCGGCAATTTCGCGTTCTGGAACGATAATCATGCCCCATCTCCTCTTATGAAACAGGGTCGGCCTTTGGGACCGACCCTTTGACTTCTTTCTCCCGGGAAACTCCCGCCGGAGGCTCCTGCCCTAGTAAGCCTTACCACGGGCAGACACAGGCCACAGCGTTTCCACCTTGCCGTTGCGCACACCGACGTACCAGTCATGCACGTTGCAGGTCGGGTCACAGTGACCAGGCACAAGCTTGAGCTTGTCGTTGACCTTCAGCGCACCGCTGGGGTCGGCGACGACACCATGCTCGTCAGAGCATTTGACGTATTCCACATCGTCACGGCCAAAGATGAACGGCAGGCCGCTGTCCACGGA
>CAZOMZ010000005.1:0-16776 GCA_964581065.1 uncultured Loktanella sp.
GACCCGAAAATCCGCTACTAGGAGGGCCGCGCGATGTTTCCGAACCGAGCCGCCGTCGAAGGTGTAGGCGATGCGATGCAACTGGCCGAGGTCAAGGGCCGGTCGCTTTGGGCGGATGCCCGCAGCCGCTTTTTCCGCAACCGTGCGGCTGTGGTGTCGCTGGTGATGCTGTGCTGCATCGGAGCGTTTGCCCTCTTTGGCGGGATCTTTGCCCAGTATGAGGGTGACTTTGTCGACTTCAGCCTGATCGGAAGCAACGCCTACAAAGGCGTGCCCTCAATCGAGACGGGCCACTACTTTGGCACCGACAGCAACGGACGCGACCTTTATGCACGCACGGTGCAAGGCACCGGTATCTCGCTGATGGTCGGGATCGTGGGGGCTCTGGTCGCCGTGATCGTGGGGACGCTCTATGGCGCGACCGCAGGCTACTACGGCGGGCGTCTGGACGGGTTCATGATGCGGGTCGTGGATATCCTCATGTCGATCCCCTTCATGTTCGTCCTGATCCTGATGCTGGTCATCTTTGGACGGTCGATCTTCATGCTGTTCCTTGGCATCGGGCTGATTTCATGGCTGGACATGGCGCGGATCGCGCGCGGCCAGACGCTGACCATCAAGAACAAGGAATTTGTCGAGGTCGCGGTCGCCACCGGCGTGCGCCCCATCAAGATCATCCTGCGCCATATCGTGCCGAACCTGCTGGGCATCGTGATCGTCTATGCCACCTTGCTGGTGCCCAATATGATCATCTTCGAAAGCTTCATCAGCTTTCTTGGCCTCGGCGTTCAGGAACCGGCCACATCACTGGGCGCGCTGATCAACGAAGGATCGCGCACCATGCAGTTTGGCTATTACTGGCAGATTTCCTTCCCGCTCTTCTTCTTTGTCGTGACCATCTTTGCCTTCTTCTTTGTCGGTGATGGCCTGCGTGACGCACTCGACCCCAAGGACCGCTGAGACATGGCATTGTTGCAAATCGAGGACCTGCGGGTCACCTTCCAGACCAATGACGGTCCGGTGAATGCCGTGAACGGCGTCAGCTTTGACATCGACACGGGCGAGACATTGGCCATCGTGGGCGAAAGCGGGTCGGGCAAAAGCCAGACGGCCTTTGCCGCCATGGGCCTTCTGGCCAAGAACGGCGCCGCGACCGGCAGCGCCAAATTCGACGGGCACGAGCTGTTGGGCATGGGCCAGCACCAGCTCAACAAGATCCGCAGCAAAGACATGGCGATGATCTTTCAGGACCCGATGACCTCGTTGAACCCCTACCTCCGCGTGAGCGACCAGATGGCCGAGGTCTTGATGCTGCACAAGGGGCTGGGCAAACAGGCGGCGATCAGCGAGGCGGCCAAAATGCTGGACGCGGTGCGCATCCCCGACGCCAAGGCGCGGATCACCATGTATCCGCATGAATTCTCCGGCGGGATGCGGCAGCGGATCATGATCGCGATGTCGCTGCTCTGCCAGCCGCGCCTGCTGATCGCGGATGAGCCCACGACCGCACTTGATGTCACGGTGCAGGCGCAGATCATGCAGCTTTTGGTGGATATCCGGCAGGACTTCGGCACCGCTGTGATACTGATCACCCACGATCTTGGAGTCGTCGCGGGATTCTGCGACCGGACGCTGGTCATGTATGGCGGACAGATCATGGAAGAGGGGCAGACCACCGACATCTTCGCCGACCCCTCGCACCCCTACACCAGCGGGCTGCTCAAAGCCGTGCCGCGGCTGGATCAGGAACAGGATGAACTGGCGACAATCGCGGGCGAGCCGCCGGATATGTCCCACCTGCCACCCGGTTGCCCCTTCTCGCCACGCTGTGCGCAGCGACTGGACCATTGCCAATCAGAACGGCCAACGCTTGAAACCAGCGGTGACCGCCGCCGCGCCTGCCATCTGCCAGTAAGGGAGGTCGCGTAATGGACCCGCTTCTCTCTGTCCGTGACCTCTCGGTCACCTTCGACGTCCGCAAGCCCGGATCATGGCCATGGACCCCGCCACGCAAGCTGCATGCCGTGTCTGAGGTCTCTTTCGATCTGGCCAAGGGCGAGTGCCTCGGGATCGTCGGCGAGTCCGGGTCCGGCAAATCCACCCTTGCCCGCGCGATTGTCGGCACGATCCCGTCCTCGGGCGGGAACATCATGTTCGAAGGCGCGGATCTGGCCAATATGGACCCACGCCAGCGCCGCGTGCACCGCCGCGATGTGCAGATGATCTTTCAGGACCCGCTGGCTGCCCTCAACCCGCGCATGACCGTGGGCGAGATCATCGCAGAGCCGCTGATCACCCATGAACCTGGCACACCGCGCAAAGAGGTCAAGCAACGCGTCAGCGCGTTGATGGAGCGTGTGGGGCTCCTGCCCAACCTGATCAACCGCTATCCGCATGAATTCTCGGGCGGGCAGTGCCAGCGGATCGGCATCGCCCGCGCGCTGATCCTGAACCCCAAACTGATCATCTGTGACGAACCCGTCTCGGCGCTGGATGTGTCGGTGCAGGCGCAGGTGATCAACCTTCTGATGGAATTGCAGCGCGACATGGGGCTGTCGATGATCTTTATCGCCCATGACCTGAGCGTGGTGAAACACATCAGCGACCGCACGCTGGTGCTTTATCTGGGGCGCGTGATGGAAACCGCAGACAGCCGCAAGCTGACCACCATGCCAGAGCATCCATATTCACAGGCGCTGATCGCGTCAGTGCCAATCCCCGATCCGGTGCTGGAAAAGGCACGACCACGGCCGATCCTTGAGGGCGAACTGCCCTCGCCCCTGTCGCCGCCATCCGGCTGTGTGTTCCGCACCCGCTGCCCCAAGGCGCAGGCCTCTTGTGCGGCAGAAAAACCGGCGCTTGCGGATATCGGCGGCAACCATCTGGTCGCCTGCCCCTTCCATGAGACCGAACACGTGCTGGCGGTGAACGCGTAGACGCCAAGAGGTCATTATTGGCCCAAAAATATCCTGGGGGAGCCGCGCCAGCGGCGGGGGCAAAGCCCCCTGCCTCAATAGTCCCGCTCGAAGAACACCCCAAGGCTGGTCTCGCCGTCCTGATCGACGCTGCCTTTGGCGGTGATCTCTGACGTGATATCGAGGTTGAGGTTGATCTCGGTATCGCCTGTGCTGGTCACGGTCACATCGGTGTAGACGTTGTCGGACAGGTAGGCCCCCGCGCGCACGGCGGCATTGCCTTCCTCATCGGTGGTCACATCGAAATCATCCAGCCCGAGGTTGGCGCGGAAGCTGTCGAGCGCCCCGCCACCCCGTCCGGCCAATGTGCTGATGGCCGATGCCAGTTGCACCGCCTGCAAGGGGCTGATGCTTTGCAGATCGCGGCCGAAGATCAGCTGCGCCAGCACCTCGTCCTGCGGCAGTTCGGGGACCGAGACAAAGCGCACTTCGGGCGATCCGGCGGGGCCCTCAACGATGATATTGATGACAGTGCCGGTTTCGGTTTCGGTGGTGGCCACAAGGCGGATGAAGGGTTCAAAGTCACCTTGCAGGGTCGCGACACCCTCGGTCAGCGCAAAGCGCTGCTGCAGGATATCGATCCGTCCGCGCACCAGTGAAAAGCGGCCGACGGGCAGCACATTATCCGTCGTGCCACCGATGCGCAGGCTGCCACCCAGTTCCGCATCAAGCCCCCGCCCGCGGATGAATATCCGCGACGGCGCATTGATCGTCAGATCCAGCGGGAAGGGGCGCCCGCCCCCGCCGCCATTTGCGGCCTCGCTCTGCAAAAGCCCCGCACGCCCCAGCGTCCGCCGCACATCCGCAGGCGCGCCCACATGGGTCACATCAGGCAATTCGCCAAGGCTGCTGATCGCGGATGACGGCACCTGCACATCTGTTTGCCCGAGGTTCAGCACCCCCGCGATCCGCGCACCGCCCTGCAGCGGGCCGGTCACAGTGATCTGTCCGTCCACTCCGGTGCGGTAAAGATCGGGGTCGCTCAGGACAACATTCTCGAGGGTGATGCCCAGCGCGGCATCGTTCCGGTCGGTGAGACCGACCGGCCCGACAATGGTCAGCCCGCCGCCACCCTCGACGCGGCTGTTGAGGGCGATCTGCGCCTGCCCGCTGCGCAGCGTGATCGACCCGCCGATATCGCTCAGCGCCTGCCCGAGGTTGGGCGCCGCAAGCCGCCCGTTGGCAAAGGTGACATTCCCGCTGAGCGAGGTCAGCGCAGGCGGCCCGTTCACCGCAAGATCAAAGTTCGCCTGACCGCTCAGACGCCGCGGATCAAGGGCGGCATTGGCCAGCGCCAGCGGCGCGCTGCCGTCCACGTCAAGATCAAGCGTGCCGTCAGCGTTCAACTGCCCCACGACATCCGCCGCCAGACCACCCGGCCCTGTGCCGGTCGCATCAATGCCCCAGTTCCCTGCCTCATCCAGCGATGCAGCACCCGTCGCGCGGACAGGCCCGCTGATCTGGTCGGTCAGCACGCCCACATCGCGCAAACTGGCGTTAAACCGCCCCTGCCCAAAGCCGCGGGCGCCGTTCAGTGCGGCGACAATCGACACCTCGCGGGTCGAAACCTCAAGCGTGCGCACCCCCAACACTCCGTCCTGCAATCCGATGCTGGCATTGATCCGGCCCGTGCCGGCCAGCAAGGGATCGACGGCAGGGATGCCCGCGCGCAAATCCTCGCTGCGCAGGTTCACCTGAGTCTCGAAGCGGCTGAGGTCGGGCAGCACGGTGCCGGACGCGGTCAGATCGATACTGCCCGCGATATCGCGGCCTGCCAGATCGGCAAAGGCGCCGAGACGCGCGATGTCGGCATCCACCGTGCCACTGATCTCGCGCCCCTGATCGGGCCCTGCAATGACCACATCCGCGTTCAGCGCGGTCTCGGGGCCCGTCACCTGCACGCGCGCTGCCGTTGCGTTATCAGGCTGCGGGCTGGCCGTAAGGGTCAGGTCAATCGGCCCTGCAAGGCTGGGGTCGAGCATGGCCGCATCGTTGATACGGAACTGCACAAAGCCTTCGTTGCTGCCCTGCAAATCCACCTCGGCACTGCCTTCGAGCGTCATGGCGGGCGTTTCAACCAGCAGTCCGTCAAAGCCAAATGTCTGCGGTCCGGCACCGCGAAACTCACCCAGGATACGGCCCCGCCCTGCGAGGAACGGATCAACGCGGTCCTGCCCGATGGCAAGGTCTTGCGTCGCGCCATCGATACTGGCCTCGAACGCCAGATCATCCGTCGTCACCTGTCCGCTTGCCCGCAAGTCTACCGCCCCTGACAGGGGCAGCCCGACCAGACTCGCAAAGCGGGAGAGGTCGCGCGCATCCGCCGCCACCGTGGCATTGACCACCTGCGCGTCGCCATCGGGGGCCACCTGACCGACAGCCGAGAAATTGGTGTCCGGCACATCGCCCGCAACATCAAACCGGATCACGCCGCCCGCATCCTGCACAACTGTCCCCGCCACATTGGCAGGGCCGCGCAGGTCCGGCAGCACCAGCCCCAACTCCGCCAGTCGCGCGTTGAACTGCGCATCCGCACCATCTGACGTCAGATCGACAGAGGCCTGCACTTGCGCGGCATCGGTCCGCAGATCAAGCCCTTCAACCCGTGTGCCCTCCGTATCACGCACAAGGCGCAGCGCGATCTCGCCACGGCCCTCAAGCACGCGGTCCGCCTCGGCGATGCCAATCGCAAGGTTGCGGGTCTCGCCGTCAATCTGCACGTCAAAGGCACCATCCAGCGGCGTCGCGCTGGCCGTGATATCAACCGAAGCCCCGCCGCCGATCTCGCGCCCTGCAAGGGTCGAGAACCGGTCCAACCCGAGGATGCCCGCCGAAATGGTCGCCTCGGTCGCAAAGCCCGCGTCCGGTCCGTCGATTGTCGCCTGCGCATTCAGCCGCAACCCGGCACCTTCGACGCTGAGTTGCGAAATCTCGGTCACGCCGCCGCCTTCGCGCGCGGCAACCAGCACGCCGCTGATCACATCGCCCAGCGCCTCTTGCGCGCCCGCATCATCGAGGCGCAGCCCTGATGCGGCATAGTTCAGACGGGCCGAGAAAGCAGGGACGCCGCCCGCCTCGGCAGGGCGGATCAGACCGCCGCCGGTGATGCCGATATCCGCAATACTCAGTCCGGGCCGCACAAAGCCGGCCAGCGTCACATCGGCCCGCCAGTCGTCGGCAACCGAAACGTCATAGCCGATGTCGAGGTCCAGTCCGTCGACATAGGTTTCGGGCCCGCTCAGCGGCAAAAGCACAGGCTGATTGCCCAGCGGGGTGATGCCGCCTGTGATATCGATCAGTTCGGGCCAGCCGCCCGCACCCAGACGCAGGCGCCCGTCCAGCGTCAGCCGCCCGGCATCCAGCGTCAGTTGCGGCACAGACACAGCGCCACCGGCCTCGGTGATGACCTCGGCCTGCAAGGTGGCGTCGTTGCCAAAGAACCCCGCATAGGCCGGCTCAAACAGAGGCGAGACATCGCCGCGGATATCCAGCGTGGTGCGGCTGCCGTTCTCTTGTGCCGCAAGGGCGAAGTCACCGGTCAGCCGGTCCACGCCGTCTGTGGCCAGCGCAAGCGTCGCAGCGAAATCATCCAGCGGTGCGTCGCCCGCGATCTCGAGCCGGACCGAAGGGCGCCCGGGCAGGCCGATCAGATTGGCGGCAATCCCGTCCGCCCCTTCCTCAAGCCGCAAGAGAAGCCCAAGCTGGCGGGTCGCATTGGCATAGGCACCGTCGATCTCGAACACGCCTGTCGTCTCGCCCAGACGGGTCGCCACGATATTCGCCGCCCCTTCGCCACCCGCAAGGCTGGCACTGCCGGTCAGCGAGAATTCCAACGGCTCGCCCAGAAAGGCGGGGCCAAGGGAAATCCGGCCGATATCCAATGCGCCCAAGCTTACGCTGACAGGCAGTTCGGGCAGGGCAAATGGCTGGGCTTCGGGGCTGGGGCCGGTGTCGGCCTCGCCAACCGGCGGACGGGCGACGGTGATCTGGGCGGCCTTCAACTGCTGCACATCGATCGCCCCGCGCAGGATTGCGCTGCGGTTCCACGTCAGCACCACATCCGAAAGCGTCAGCCAGACACCTTCGGTATCAGCGATGGTCATTTCGTCAATTGTGGCCTCGGAGCTCAGCGCACCGGCAAAGCCCACGATATTCACCTCGCGGCCCGCACCGGACAGATTGTCCTCGATCAGCGAGGTCAGATAGCCTTTGTCCTCTTCCTCGGTCTGCGCCACGGCGAAGGTAGCGAGGCAGGTCGTGGCACCGATGATCAGAAACCGTCTCAAAACGCCTGCCCTATCCCGATGTAGACCTGCACCGCGCCAAAGGCATCGTCACCTGATGCGGGCGTGCCGATATCCAGGCGGATCGGGCCAATACCGGTGTTGTAGCGCACTCCCAAACCTGTCCCCGCGTGCCAGTCGCCGGCTTCGGTCGGGGTCGCGGTCTCGCCCACATGGCCGATGTCATAAAATCCTACCAGTGCGATATTCTCACGCAACAGGTAGCGCGCTTCCAGCTGCGCCCCGATGAATGATGTGCCGCCGGTCGTGACCACATCCATGCCCTGCACTGTCTCGACCCCGAGCGACTGGTATGGCTGGCCGCGCACAGTGCCGCCGCCGCCCGAATAGAAGAGGAAATCGGCAGGCGCTTCGGTCAGTGACGCCCCCATCACGCTGCCGACCTGTCCGCGCCCTGCAAAGGTCAGGCGCTCGGCCTCGCCGAGGGTCAGGAAACCGCGCAGGTCCGCATAGGCCCGCGTTCCAAGGATATCGCCATCCGTGCTCACAAATGGCGTGGCCGAAAGATCGACGTAATACCCGTCGCGCGCGTCCGACGGGCTGTCGCGCCGGTCATAGGTCGCATCCAGCGGCAGGGTCAGCAGCGTATACGCGCGCGTGTCGATGTCGGTCTCTTCGCGGGCACGCAACAGGCCAACGCCGGCCCGCACGGTCAGATCGTCAGTGATGATCCGCGAGAACCCGGTTTCGAGCGCGATCTTGTCGATCAGGAAATCGGGTTCATCCTCGCGCGAAATCCGGCCGGTCAGGAAATACTCGGTATCGGGGCCGAATGTCGCCGGACGGGTGAAGCTGGCCCCGAGGCTGTAGTCGATCCCGCCAGTCTCGCCCGCGATCCCCGCAACTTCGGCATCGGCACGGAATCTTTCGGCGCCGCCAAGAAAATTGCGGTGCAGCCAGAAGCTCGACACGGTGAGCCCTTCGATGGACGACAGTTCGATTCCAAAGCCGATCCGGCGCGGTTTGGCATCCGAAAGCAGGGCGGAAATCGGCAGCGTGTCATCGGGGCCGATGCTGTCGCTTTCTGTGAAAGCCACGCTTTCAAATGTGCCGGTGCGGCGCAGACGGCGCTCGGCGGCGGCCATCTGTGCGGGCGAGAACACCTCACCCACGGGCAGACCCGCGATCTGGCGGATGCGGTCATCCGACACCGTGCTGTTGCCCGAGACCTCAAGCGGCCCGAAGCGCAGGCGCGGGCCGGTGTCAAAGGCGACGGCCACATCCAGTTTGTCGATCTCATGGCGCGCGATAATGCTCTGGTCGGTGACAGACACCTTGGCATAGCCGAGATCCCGCCACGCACCGATCGCACCGCGCACCGCCGTCTGGATCTCACCGGACCGCGCAGGCTGGCGCGGGCCAAGGTCGGCCCCCAGTGTTGCACCTGTCGGCAGCGGGGCCAGTCGGACCTCACCGAACGTAAAGCGGGGGCCGGCATCCACCGTGATCTGCACCGTTCCGATCTGACCCGGTGCAGCCAAGGGCGCGATGGCCGCAGCCTCGGTGCCATCAATCACAATCGAGACCGTTCCGCTGTAATAGCCTTCGGCGTAAAGCGCGGTCAGCAGGCGCCGGTAGTCCGCACGGGCCGCCGCCACATAGTCCTGCGGGGCGGCGTCTTCTTCCAGTGACAAGAGCAATGAGGCGGCGCGCAGCGCGTTGCTGGCGGAATCGGCCTCAAGCCGTACGTCCTGCGCCTGCACAGCACCGGTCATCAGCGATGCGGCCAGAAACGCCCCCGAGATTACCTTTGACCGGCGGTTCATGCAGTCCAACTCTGATTGCGCGCATCCATCCCCGTTAGATAGTCCGCAGCATCGAGAAAGGCCACTCACAACCTCTGGAAGGTCGGTTTTTGACTAGGCGGAGCGATCCCTCCGCGCTAGGTCTTGGCGCATGAAAGACTTTGCCGCACCATCTCAGAAACCCCTGCGCCCGCCGTCGGACGTGATGCGTCTGCGCCGCATGGGCGCGTCCTTCCCGACGCGTCTGTCATTCCTGCGCACATTGTTGCGCGCGCTTTCGGCGGATGGCGTGACGGTCACCCGCCCGGTCTGGGACATGTCGCCTGACGGCTTTGGCCATGCAACCTATCAGATCACCTTTTGCGGCTATGATTACACGCTGGTTGCCGTCTCGACCGACCTGCCCCCCGAGATGCGCACCGACCGCGTCATCGCGACCGCATGGGACACCGCCTATGTGCTTTATGACGGCATCCCCGATGCGGCCGAAATCGCCCGTATCGTAGACGCTGCACCCAAACAGGAAGCGTCCCGCTATACCGCGCGCGATCTGGTTCTCAGCCGCGCGAATAAATCGGTCCGTCTGTTTGATCATGTGACAAGCGCGCTGAAAGCAGGCCAGCAACCCGATCCCGCCAAAATCCGCGAGACCGGCTATCTGATGCGCACCACCGCCGTCTACGGCAACGGCAAATTCGGCATTGCCGACCGCGGGTTGATTGCCGACCGGCCCGGCCTTTCGGGTCCGTTCATGGCCGAAATGCTGACCGTCTGGCTGATCCGTGGTTTCACGCATGATCTGGCCGAACATGTCGGCGGCGCAGCGCTCAGCCGCGCGGCCAAACGCCATCTTGGGATCGGCAACTCGACGGGCCTTGGCATGGCACCGTTTCTGGTGAACCACCCGCTCTTGCTGGATGCATGGATGCAGGTGCGCGAGACCGCGATTGCCCGTGTCCGCGCAGTGCCAAGCCTCGACCCCGACCAGATCGGACGCATCTATGAACTGGTGACCCGCGCGGCAGAGCATCTGGCCGAATGGAACGTGCCTGACCCGATTGCCGCCGAGCGGATCAATACCATCCGCGCCGAATGGCCCGTCTTCGCCGGCACGCTGACACCCGATGCGATGACCGCGGCATATCCTGTGGACACGATCATCACGCAAAGCACGCAATTCTCTGTCGATACGCAGGAACTGATTGCGGCCCTGATGCTCGAACCCTTCGGCGACCTGATCGACGGGCTGACCGATTGCATGGCAACCCCTTTCACCCCGACGCTGGATCCCAGCATGTCCTGCGCGACGCTGGGCAAGCTGATTGCAAAGGACTGGGACTGGGCGCTGGCTACGGACTTTGACCAGCCGCAGGACTGCGCACAGTTCTGGTATGTCTCCGAGGCGAAACTGGAACCCCGCCTTGGCAACCGCCACACCGAGGACGGGGCGGATCTGGAATCCCCTCTCGACATCGCGCGGCAGGTCAAGGCGCTGGCCACCGATCTGCCCGCTGACGAAACGCCCGTGGGCCGCTTTCTTGTCTCAGCCCCTCAGCATCGCGCGGCGGCGCGGCGTGTGCAGATGCTGGCGACGCACCCTTATGCCGAAATCCGCGACAACCTGATTGCCGCCGATTGCCTGCCGATTGATCTGTTGCGCTGCAAATTGTCCTACTTCGGCGCGGCCAAGTTCGACCCGAAGTCTGACCGCTGGACGCGCATCACCCTGTGTCAGGGCGCGCCATTGTTCGACGAGCTGGACAATGCCGATGACTGGTGGCTGCCGGTGGCGGGCATCTGATGTTGTCGCTGAACGAAGTCGGCGGAGCCATCCTCAAGGCCGGGCGCGGCGCAGGCATCCCCTTGGGACAGACCGAGGATCTGGCGCGGGTCGGCAGCTATCTTATCGGGATCGGCGGCGCAGCCGGGGTGATCACCAATGCACTGACCGAGGCGGTCATTCCCGCGACGGTCGATTGGCAGGATGACAGGGTCGTGGTCACGGCAGGCTCTGGCGCGCTGGTCGCGCCGGTGATCTGCGACGCCTTCCGTATGGGATACGACTGCGCCACCTTCACCGACCCGCAACACAAGGCACTGATCGGTGCAGCACTGGCAGCGGATGGTGTCGCACTGACGTGGGACGGGCTGACCGTGCGGCGGAGCGATACAGAAGTGTTGAAAGCCAAGACCGGACCCGTAACTGTGCCACAGGACGATTGGGACATCTGGCAGAGTCTTGCCGCCAAAACCTATGTGCCGGAAACCGAAGCCTCGCGTCTGGCAGGTGCCGGTGCAGGCCTGACCGACAACGACTAGGCGAACGGGTCCGCCGGATAGCCGACGCGGGCAAGGTAAAGCCCCATCGGCGGGCTGACCGGACCGCAGGCCGCGCGGTCTTTGGCCTCGAGCGCCGTTTTCACATCCTCGGGCACCCATGCGCCAGCGCCGACGCGTTCCAGCGTTCCCACAAAGCTGCGCACCTGATTGTGCAGAAAGGACCGCGCGCGCACGTGGAAGTGGTATTCGACCCCGTGCGGGCGCCTGTGGGCTTCGATCCGCAACGCGTCCAGCGTTTTGACGGGGCTGAGCGCCTGACAAATGGTTGAGCGGAAGGTGGTAAAGTCGTGCTCGCCCAGAAGGTAGTCCGCGCCCCTTTGCATTGCGTCCAGATCAAGGTCGTGGTTGACCCGCCACATCTGCCCTGCCTCGACCGTCAGGGGCGCGCGTCGTGTGATCAGCTTGAAAAGATACTGGCGTTCAATCGCCGAAAAGCGCGCGTGCCAGTCGTCGTCAACGCGCACCGCCTTGAGGATCGCGACTGGATCGGGCTTCAGATGGTAATTCAGCGCCTCGGACAGGCGGAACGGATCCCAATCCCTGTCCATATCGCAATGGGCGACCTGCCCTGTGGCATGCACGCCCGCGTCGGTCCGCCCAGCAGCCGCAATCGTATGTTCGCGCGGTTCCAGCTTGGCCAGGGCCGCCTCGATCGCACCCTGCACGGAAGGGTGTTCTTTCTGGCGTTGCCAGCCAGCAAACGGCGCACCGTTATATTCAACAAGTAGGGCATAGCGCGGCATGGCTAGGGGCTTAGGGGGAGCATCCGCCAAAATCAATCCCTACACATCGCGCAGGCGCGCACCTATCTTCTGTCCAACCCGACTAAAGGACCCTGCATTGGTTATCGCCAGCATCGCCGACCAGATTACCCGCACCATCGAAGGCGTGGGCGAGACCCTGACCGCCCCTTTCACCGACCCTGTCATCCGGCTGGGCGTCACGGGGCTGAGCCGGGCGGGCAAGACTGTGTTCATCACTTCGCTTGTGGCGAACCTGATGGATCGCGGGCGGATGCCGCAGCTTGAGGCCGCAGCCAACGGCGCGATCGAGGCCGCTTATCTGCAACCCCAGCCCGACGACACGGTCCCGCGCTTTCCTTATGAGAACCACCTGCACGCGCTGACCGCACCCGAACCGCATTGGCCCGAAGGCACGCGCGCGATCAGCGAATTGCGCCTCTCGCTGCGGGTGCGCCCGCAAGGCATCTTAGGCAGCCTCTCCGGCCCGCGCACTGTGCATATCGACATTGTGGACTATCCCGGCGAATGGCTTTTGGACCTTGCCCTGCTGGATCAGACCTATGCGGAATGGTCCGCCGCGACGCTCGACAGCGCGCCACGGCGGCCGGGCGGTGCCGACTATGCCGCCCTTGTGGCCGGCATCGACCCTTCCGCCCCGCTGAACGAAGCCGAAGCGCAGGTTCTGGCCGAGCGTTTCACCGAACATCTGCGCAAGGCACGCGAGGCGGGCTTTTCGGATTGCTCGCCCGGGCGGTTCCTTTTGCCCGGTGATCTGGCGGGCAGCCCCGTGCTGACCTTTGCACCGTTGCCCGGGGGTAAATATCCGCGCGGGTCGCTGGGGCAGGAATTCGCGCGCCGCTTTGAAAGCTACAAGCGCAATATCGTGCGCCCCTTCTTCCGCGACCATTTCGCAAGGATCGACCGTCAGATCGTGCTGGTGGATGTGTTGGGCGCCATCCATGCGGGTCCGGCAGCACTCGAAGACCTGCGGGGCGCGATGGCGGGCATCCTGTCGGCCTTCCGCGTCGGGCGGAACGATTTTCTGACGCGGATATTCCAGGGACGACGGGTCGAGCGCATCCTTTTTGCCGCCACCAAGGCCGACCACCTGCACCACAGCCAGCACCCGCAACTGACCGCCATCACCCATGCGCTGCTGCGCGAAGCCAAGGATCGCGCCGATTTCGCAGGTGCCCAGACAAATGCCATGTCGATTGCCGCTCTGCGCACCACGGTCGAGGACCGGATCGACCATGAGGGTAGCACGCTGGATGTTGTGCGGGGACGGTTGCTCGACAGTGGCAAGCAGGCCGCCTTCTACCCCGGCGAACTGCCTGCCGATCCGGCGCACCTGCTGTCACCAGCGCGGGCCGGTCAGGACAAATGGCTGGACGGTGACTATGGCATCATGCGCTTTGCCCCCGCCCCGCTGACACGGCGCACCGGCGAAGGGCCACCGCACATCCGGCTCGACAAGGCGGCGCAATTCCTGCTGGGAGACCGGTTATGAGCAAACGGCCCGTTCTGATCACGCTGGAGGACGACGCCCGCGCCGAGCCGCATCTGGCCCCTGCCGTGCCGGAACCCGAAGTGCCGCAGGACGCCGCGATGCAAAAGGTCGCTGCCATCGCCGCGCGCCGCCCCTCGCGGTTGGCGCGGTGGTTCTGGGGGCTACTGGTGTCGCTGACGGGGTTCATCGTCACGCTGGCTGCATGGGACTATGTGACCGGCCTTCTGGCCCGCTCGCCCGTTCTTGGCGGGATTGCAACGGTCCTGACCGTGCTCTTGTTATTGGTGCTGGCGATCATTGCGCTGCGGGAAGTTGCCGCCTTCGGGCGCCTGCGCAAGCTGGACCGCATCCAGCATCACGCGGCGACGGCCCTTGCGGATGAAGACCTGACCGCTGCCCGCGGCGTGGTGGACGAGGTAACGGCGCTCTATGCAGGCCGCGACGACACAAGCTGGGGGCGTGCAGCACTGAAGGAACGGCAGGGTGATCTGCTGGACGCGGACGGCTTGCTCGGGCTGGCGGAGACGACGATCCTCGCCCCGCTTGACGCCCGCGCGCAGATCGAGATCGAGGCTGCGGCCCGTCAGGTCGCCACGGTCACGGCCATTGTGCCATTG
Source organism: uncultured Loktanella sp. (assembly GCA_964581065.1). Lineage (GTDB taxonomy): Bacteria > Pseudomonadota > Alphaproteobacteria > Rhodobacterales > Rhodobacteraceae > Yoonia. The sequence goes on from CAZOMZ010000005.1 coordinate 14,235, forward strand.
GCGCTGGCGGATGTGTTCACGGCGCTGGCCGCAAACCTGCGAATGATCCGGCGGATTGCGGAAATCTATGGCGGCAGGGCCGGCACCTTGGGCAGCTGGCGGCTGACGCGGACGGTTCTGTCACATCTGGTCGCCACCGGAGCCGTGGCGGTCGGCGACGACCTGATCAGCTCGGTTGCCGGCGGCGGGGTTCTGTCGAAGGTCTCGCGCCGGTTCGGTGAAGGTGTCGTCAATGGCGCACTGACCGCGCGCGTCGGCATTGCCGCAATGGAAGTCTGTCGCCCGCTGCCGTTTCAGGCCACCCGCAAACCCAGCGTCAGCGGTCTGGTCACGCGCGCCCTGCGCGGCCTTTTTGGCAAGCCCGACGGCTAACCGGACTTTGACAGCTTGGGACCACCGGGCACCGGCAGACGCACATAGACCGCCAGCCCGCCCTGCGTCCGGGACCGGCCCAGTGTCAGCGTCCCGCCGTAGACATCAACAAGATCAGAAGCAATCGCGAGCCCCAGCCCTGTCCCCGGAACGCTCTGATCAAGGCGGCGGCCACTTTGCACCGCTTGCACAATCTTGTCGTCGGGAATGCCTGGTCCGTCGTCAGCGATCGTGATCAGAACGGCCGGATCGTCCGTTTTCGCAGCACTCAGTGAGAAACTGCTCTTCGACCATTTCATCGCATTGTCCAGCAGATTGCCCATGACCTCTTCGAAATCGCTTTGGTCAATGCGCACGCGCAGGCCTTCGGGGATATCGGCGGAAAAGGATTTCTCGGCATTGCGGGCAAGCGCGGTAAAGGCCCGCTGCATCCGGCCCAGCGCGGTATCAAGCTCGGTGACAACGCCGACGGCACTATCGCCGCCATCCGCTCGCATCCGTGCCAACGAGCGCTGCAACTGTGCGTCCAGCCGGTCCAGTGCCTGCAGCGCGTCATGCACGTCGCGTCCCTGAAGCTCCAGACTTTCCAGTTCATTGCGCATGATCGCGGCTGGCGTCTTGATGGCATGGGCAAGGTCTGCGGCCTGTTTGCGCGACCCTTTGATGATGTCACGGTTGCGTTCAAGCAGACCGTTGATGTCGTTGACCAGCGGGGCGACCTCGACCGGATAGCCTGCGACCTCCAACCCGTCTTCATGCTCCCATCTTGCGGCCACGTCGCGGCGGAGGTGGTTAAGCGGTTGCAGCATGGCCGAGACCTGCAACAGGGCACCGATGATCGCAATGACCGTCACAATCCCGAAGGCCCACAAGAGGCTGCGTTCAAGAACGGCCTGTTCCTCGCGCAGCCCCTCAAGCGACGAGGCAACCTGAACATACCACTGGCGCCCGTCAGCCAGGGTGATCCACTGCCCGATGCACAAGAGCTCTTCGCCATCCAGCGTTGTGATCTCGCGCATAACGATGCCCTCGAAAGGGGTTTCGGCCTCGGGCAGAAGGCTGTCGACCAGTGATGGCGACACCAGAAGTTCGCCCATGTCATTCTCGACCTGCCAGTATTGGCCGGAGAAGGGGCGCTGATAGACCGGATCACCGATCGCGCGGACAATATCGTCGGGGCTGGCGGCGTTATTGGCAACGGCGACGATGGCCTGCGTCTGCCGGGTCTGGAGCAATTCGACGAACCGTTCCTCAGACTGCGATGTCAGATAGGATGACAGACCGGCGAGGCCGAGGACAATCGTGACAATCGCCCAGATAATCCCCGCCGAAACCGCGCGCGTGCGCAGCGACGTCATGCAGTTGCTTTGATCACATATCCACGACCGCGGACTGTCTCGATCAGATCGTTGCCCAGTTTCTTGCGCAAACGATTGACGAACACCGCAATCGTGTTGGAGTCGCGATCGCCGTCATACTGGTAGATGTGCTGCGACAACTCGGTCCGTGATACCAGCCTGCCCGAGTTGTGGAACAGATAGGACAGGACTGCGACTTCCTGTGCTGTCAGGTTGGTCGGAATACCTTTGAGCAGCACCTGATTGTTGCGGCTGTCGAATGTCACGTCGTTCTTTGTGAAGACGGGATTGGACTGCCCCACCTTGCGGCGGATCATCGCACGCACACGGGCAGAAAGCTCGGCCATGTGAAAAGGCTTGGCGACATAGTCATCAGCACCGGCATCAAGCCCGTCAACACGATCTGTCCAGTCATTCCGTGCAGTCAGCAACAGAACCGGCGTGTCGATGCCAGCGTTCCGCCAGCCTTTCAGCACGGTCAGCCCGTCTTTGACCGGTAGACCAATGTCGAGAATGATCATGTCATAGGGTTCGGTTTCACCCAGAAACTGCGCCTCGGCACCATCAGGAGCGATATCAACAGCGAGCCCTTCTGACGCAAGGACTGTCTTGATCTGATTTGCGAGCACGGGCTCGTCTTCTGCAATTAATACACGCATGCCGCTCTGCCTAACGATGGCGAGTGGCATAATTTAGGCGAATGTGGGACTTTACTTGTCGCGCCCGCCGCCGTTTCCACCGCCGTTGCCGCCACCGTTTCCACCGCCATTGCCACCGCGATTATTGTTTCCACGGCCATTGTTACCATTGTT
>CAZOMZ010000005.1:16876-26921 GCA_964581065.1 uncultured Loktanella sp.
AGAAGCGTTTCCACCTGTCCGGCGTCGCCACGGTAGAGAATGCGATAGATCAGTTGGGTGCCTTCCATGAAGGCACGGATATCGACAACTTCACCGCCAGTGAAATTCTCGACGCCCGCAATCAGCGAACGGGTCGGGATGGCGCGATCTTCCGCGATCGCCGCACGCAGTTCAGCTTGCGACAATTCGGTCACATCCGCGAATGCGGACGTGGACAGCATGATCCCCAAAATGGCGAAGGCCAGCGATTTCATAACGTACCTTTTGAGACAGAACTCTTAAACAAACACACCTATCGGCACTCACTAGCGCGACCGATAGTCCCCATTCGCAACATTTACGGTGTCGTCTGTCAACCTTTCTAGCAACTCGTCGACATTTGGAAAACGATCACGTTTCGATCTGCGATGCTCCGCAAGGTTGATCAGGCTGGCCTCGACAAGGCCCTCCGCTTCGGGCTTTCGCTCTGCATTCTGTTCCGTGATCGCTGTCCGCAAGGTGGTATCCTCCTGAGTGTGCCTTGACTGACTAAACTGGGCCTGATTGGCACCTCACTTGGTAATTCAATCCGTTATGCAAGTCGGTGGATGAACCGGAGTGTAACGGGTCATTAACTTTGTTCAGACTCGCTTCTGGCAGGCGGATTCTTGCCAATGTAAACGATTGCATACCAAAGTAGGGCATAGGAATCAGATGGTTAACGCCGAGTCTGATCAGTTGCCTAATTTTTAGGCAAAGCCGCATGTTTCTCCAAAATTTCTGACGAATTTGACGAACTGTGGCGGAACTGTGTCACAAGCCTGTCAGAGGTGCGGCGGCCGTTCATTTTTTGCACGAATCAATCCATTGACAGAGAAATTGAACAGGTGTTCATTTATTGCCTATGTTGAAACCGGAAACCTCCTACCCCAAGTTGCGTTCCGCCTTCCGCTGGCAGGTGCCCGCGCGATACAACCTTGGGGTGGACATCTGCGACCGGCATGCGCGCGATCACCCCAAAAGGACCGCCATCATAGACGTTGCGGAAACTGGCGTCACAACGGTGTGCAACTTTGGTGATCTGCACCAAAAGTCGAATCAACTGGCCAATGTGCTGTCCCGGACAGCCGGTCGGACAGACCGAATCGCTGTGCTCTTGCCACAATGCGTCGAGACAGCCGTCGCCCATATCGCCGTGACCAAGATGGGGTGTATCTCGATCCCGCTCTTTACGCTGTTCGGCCCCGAGGCCTTGCTGCACCGATTGGCGGATTCGGGGGCAAGAGTGGTCATTACAAATGCCGCAGGTGCTGCGACCCTCGCACAATTGCGGGGCCAACTGCCCGCGCTGGAACGGGTGCTGTGCATCGACGGCGCGCTGCATGGGGCCGAGGACTATCACGCCCTTTGCAACGCGGCGTCGCCCGATTTTGCCCCTGTCGATACCTCCGCCGATGATCCGGCCATTCTGATCTACACATCCGGCACCACCGGCGCACCGAAAGGGGCGCTGCATGCCCATCGTGTCTTGCTCGGCCATCTGCCGGGTGTCGAGATGAGCCATGATTTCTTTCCCCAAGAGGGCGACAAGATCTGGACCCCTGCGGATTGGGCATGGATCGGGGGCCTTCTGGATGTGCTGATGCCCGCGCTGCACCACGCCGTGCCGGTCGTTGCCTGCCGTTTCCGCAAGTTCACAGCGCAGGCCGCCTTTGATCTGATCCGCGACCACGGCATCCGCAATGCTTTCCTGCCACCAACGGCCCTGAAACTGATGCGGCTGGACACCCCCGATAGCCCCGTCCCGATGCGCTCCGTCGCCAGCGGTGGCGAGACCTTGGGCAAAGAGCTGATCGCGTGGGGGCAGGATGTCTTTGGCACCACGATCAACGAGTTCTACGGGCAGACCGAGTGCAATATGATCGTGTCGTCCTGTGCCGCCATTGAACCTGCCGAACCCGGCGTGATGGGATTTGCTGTGCCGGGGCATGATGTGGATGTGGTGGATGAAGACGAAAAGCGCTTCTGCGTGACTGACGCGGAAGGCAGCATCGCTGTGCGCGCGCCTGATCCGGTGATGTTCCTTGGTTACTGGAACAAACCAGAAGCAACGGCAGAGAAATTCATCGAGATCGACGGGGACAAGTGGCTCCTGACGGGTGACAAGGGCTGCAAGACACCCTCGGGGCGTATCCGCTTTATCGGGCGTGATGACGACATCATCAGCTCGGGCGGCTACCGGATCGGCCCCGCCGAGATCGAGGATTGCCTGTTGACCCACCCTGCGGTGCAGATGGCAGGCGTTGTGGGCAAGCCGGATGATATCCGTGGCAGCGTGGTCGCGGCTTATATCAAGCTGGCCGAAGGGTTTTCGGGGTCCAACACTCTGGCAGACGAAATCGCGGCCCATGTGAAGACGCGCCTTGCCGCCTATGAATACCCGCGCGTGATCCGTTTCATTGATGACATGCCGATGACGACGACCGGCAAGATCATCCGCGCGACCTTGCGCAAAATGGCTGAGAAGGAGGCCGGAGATGACTGATGTGGTGCTCTATGACGTGGCGAACGGGGTTGCGACCGTCACCCTGAACCGCCCTGACCAGCGCAATGCGATCAACCCCGAGGTCTGTGACGCGATCCGCGATGCCTTTGACAAGGTCGAAAGCGATCCGTCCGTCCGCGTGGCAATCCTGACGGGGGCGGGCGCGCTGTTTTGTGCAGGCATGGACCTCAAGGCCTTTGCGGGAGGTGCCGGCAATACGATCCTGTTCGGCAAATACGGGTTCGGCGGCTTTGTGCGCCGCAAGCGAACGAAGCCTGTGATCTGCGCGGTGGAGGGTGCGGCTCTGGCGGGCGGGTTCGAGATGATGCTGGCCTGTGATCTGGTCATCGCGGGGCAGTCGGCGCAATTCGCCCTGCCCGAGGTGCGCATCGGGCTGATCCCCGGGGCGGGGGGTGCTGTGCGCCTGCCCACGACGATCCCGCGCGTGCGCGCGAATGAAATCCTGCTCACGGGCAAGCCCTTCGGCGCCGCTGACGCCGCCGATTGGGGTGTAATCAACCGCGCGGTGCCGGATGGCACGGCGCTGGCCGAGGCCCGCACACTCGCGGCCGAGATTGCAGGCAACGCGCCGTTGGCGATCCAGCACACGCTCGCCATTGCGAACAGGCCGCTTGAGGCGACGGACGCGGCACATTGGCCCGAGAATGACCGGTTGATCGGAGAGATCGCGCAAACGGCGGATGCCGCCGAGGGTGCGCGCGCCTTTATCGAAAAGCGCCCACCCGTCTGGAAAGGCGCCTGACGCGGCGTCAGGCTTTGACTGTTCCCCGCCTGTGGCAATGATACCGCCAAGGGAGGACCAGTCATGCAAAGTGATGTGGTGATCATCGGCGCGGGTCTTGCGGGGCTGGTGGCCGCAAACGAGTTGGTTGCGCGCGGCAAGACCGTCACAATCCTCGATCAGGAGGGCCGCCAGAACCTTGGCGGTCAGGCTTTCTGGTCACTCGGCGGGCTTTGCATGATCGATACGCCCGAACAACGGCGGATGCGGGTGAAGGACAGTCATGCGCTGGCCACGAACGACTGGTTCGGATCGGCGCAATTTGACGGTCCGCAGGACCACTGGCCGCAGGAATGGGCGCGGGCCTACCTTGATTTTGCGGCAGGTGAGATGCGGTCGTGGCTTTATGGGCTGGGCATGCGCTGGTTTCCGGTCGTTGGCTGGGCCGAGCGTGGCGGTAGCTTTGCGCATGGTCACGGCAACTCCGCCCCGCGCTTTCACGTGACATGGGGCACAGGCCCCGGCGTGCTGAAACCCTTCGCCGACCGAGTGCTCGAGGCCGAGAAAGCAGGCAAGGTCACTTTCGGCTTCCGCCACCGCGTCACAGGGTTTGACATCCGCGACGGTCAGATTGCGGGGGTCACGGGCGATGTGCTTTCGCCCGACGATGCCCCACGCGGGGCCGAGACCAACAGCGATGTGACGGGCAGCTTTGATATCCGCGCAGATCAGGTGATTGTCACCTCGGGCGGTATGGGTGGCAATTTCGACATGGTGCGGCGGCATTGGGATGCGTCCAAGTCGGGGCCGTTGCCGGAGAAACTGGTGTCGGGCGTGCCCCGCCATGTGGACGGGCTGTTGCTGGATCACGTGCAGGCCGCGGGTGCGGAGCTGATCAACATGAACCGCATGTGGCACTATTGCGAAGGCGTGCAGAACTGGGATCCGATCTGGCCGCACCACGGGATCCGCATCCTGCCGGGGCCGTCCTCTATGTGGTTTGATGCCAAAGGCAACCGTCTGCCCGCGCCTTGCATGCCGGGCTTCGACACGATGTCGACCCTGCACGAGATTTGCAGGCGGGGGTATGACCATACGTGGTTTGTGCTGACCCAGAAAATCATCGAAAAGGAGTTCGCCCTGTCAGGCTCCGAGCAGAACCCCGATCTGACGGGGGGCACATGGAAAGGTGTCCTAAAAGAGCGATTGGGCAAAGGGGCCACAACTGCGGTCGAGGCCTTCAAGGAGAAGGGTGCCGATTTTGTTGTGGCGACCGACTTTGACACGCTTGTGAACGGCATGAACCAGTTGGGCGGAAACATGATCGCTCCGGCGCACCTAAAGGCCCAGATCACCGCACGGGATGCACAGATCGACAACCCTTTCGGCAAGGACGCGCAGGTGACCGCGATCCATACGGCGCGGAATTATCTGGGTGACAAGCTGATCCGCACCGCCAAGCCACATAAGATCCTCGATCCTGCCAACGGGCCGCTGATTGCGGTGAAACTGCATGTGCTCACCCGCAAGACACTGGGTGGCATCCACACCGATCTCGAGGGGCGGGTCTTTGCGGCTGGCGGTGGCAGCATCGGCGGGCTTTTTGCCGCCGGAGAGGCCGCCGGATTTGGCGGCGGCGGCTATCACGGCAAGAACGCGCTGGAGGGGACATTCCTTGGCGGGTGCATCCACTCGGGACGTCGTGCCGGACTGGCAGCGGGGTAAAGGGCTCTGCCCTCGGCGCGTGCCGCGCCTCACCCGGGATATTTTTGGGCCAATAATAACAACAGGTTACACAGACGAGTTGGGGAGGGGCGCAAAAAGCGCTTGGTGAATGCGGGGCCCGCGGATTATTCAACGGACACGCGAATGCGAATCAAAGGAGACTGCTATGCCGAGAAAGGAACTCAATTACACCTGGTCCTGAACCAGCTTGCAGTCCTGCGTGGCCCACAGCCCGCCTACCTTATTCGAATTCCGTCTGGATCACCCCATGCATCCCCCGTTCTTCCATGTCGACCACAAGGTCGATCCCGCTGTTCACCCCCGCCCCGCCCGCGCTTTGCTGCGCCGGACAAGGGCTGCGCGGCTGGATCTGTCGCCCAACCCACACATCTTTGCCCCGACGCCCCTGCGGGCCGGACCACTGCCACCCGAGGTCTTTGCGCCCGGCCCGATCCGGCTGCGCGTTGTGCCGCCGCCACGGCAATCCTTGCGTGACCGGATCGGGCGGTTCCTGATCCGCACCGGTCAGCGTATGATCTTTGAAAACCACGCCCGCAGGGTTTGACCGCGGGCGTGGACCCCTTACCTGTCAGAGGCACACCCCGAGGAGACCCCATGTTCCGACACGCCGCCGCTTTCGCCCTTGCCGCTTTTGCCGCCTCTCCCGCAGCCGCAATCTGTACCGGCGAGAGCTATCTCGATACGATGGCCGAGGCCCAGCGCAACGCATTGGCCGCCGCTGTTGCCGACATGCCCTATGCCGAGGGTCTGACCTATTACGCCGAAAAAGGCGCCGACCGGCTGACCATCATCGGCACCATGCACATCTATGACCCGCGTCTTGAGATCATCCGCACAAGGGTTGCCCCCGAGGTGCAGGCCGCCGATCTGGTCATGCTTGAAGCGACTGCGCAGGAAGAACAGCAGTTGCGTGATCTGATCACCACCAATCCGGGCCTGATTTTCATCGTCGATGGCCCCACCCTGCCGGAGCTTCTGGAAGAAGAGGTCTGGCAGCAACTGATGGAGGCCGCAGGCGAGCGCAATATTCCCAGTTTCATGGCGGCCAAGATGCAGCCCTGGTATCTGTCGTTGATGCTGGCGGTGCCGGACTGCGCGATGGAGGCGATGCTGGCCGGGGCGACGGGCCTCGACAAGATGATCGCCGCCGATGCCGCAGCGGCCGGTGTGCCGGTTGCGGCTCTGGAACCCTTTGACACCCTCTTTGGCCTTTTCGAAGACGCTCCGATCACCGAGCAGATCGACATGCTGCGCATCAACATGCTGACCCCCGATCTGCAAAGCCAGATGTTTGTCGCCATGCTTGACCGCTACTTTGCCGAAGACGTCGGCCGTCTGTGGGAAATGGGCCGCGTTGCGATGCAGGACGTGCCGATGACCGACCCTGCCGAGGCCGAGGCGATGTTTGTCGAAATGGAAGAGGCGCTTTTGCACACACGCAACCGCAACTGGATTCCGGTGATCACCGCGGCAACCAAGACGCATGACGACATCGTTGTGGCCGTCGGCGCGGGCCATCTGATCGGAGAGCAGGGCATCCTGCAACTGCTGGAAAACGAGGGCTGGAAGATCCGCCGTTTCCCCTAGGCCTCGATATCGCCCCAGTCGACAAGGCCCTGCCGGCCTTCTTCGGAGAGCGTATAGACCCCGCGCGCGACCTTGTGAAACCAGCCATAATGATCGTCGCGCATGATCTGCGTGGCCAGCGGCACTTCGGCCCAATCCTTGACGACCGATCCTTTTGACGGCCCGTGCACTGCCAGAAACCGTGCACAGCGCAGGGCGTCCTGCCGGTAGCCCGTGATGATACCGTGCCGCGTAGCCCCGCCTGCATTGGGATCACCCTGCAACCGGTCAAACGCCCGCAAGAGCCGCGCGCGCTTCTTCTTTGACTGCCGCGCGGCATAGGGTCCGGGGTCGGCCAGCACCTCGACAAAACCGTCGCGCAGGCGCACCGTCATCACCCCCAGCCCCGCGCGGCGCGCCAGTTTCACATTGGCGGCAAGTGCCTTCGCCTTGCCCCCCGATGGCACCGCCAGATAGACCGCATCCGTGATGGCCAACCGCGCAATTCCCTGATGGAACAGGGCCAGCGAAAACGCGGTCTTGAGTTCGACAATCACCAGATCATCGCCACGCCGCCCGACCACATCGGCAGCACCCACTTCGCCTTTGACAGCATAGCCCTGCGCCTCAAGATAGGCTTTGATCGGGGGGTATAGGTCGGCCTCTTTGGTCATGGGGCCAGTCAGGCGCAAAAACGGCGGCAGGACAAGCCCGCCGCCGCCTGCAATGTCACCGCCCGCCCAGACGGCCCGGGAATTTGGGCGGTCTGCGGTCATAGCGCCGGTCGCGCATCGCATCCTGACCGGGGTGGCGCGGGGCGGCCCCCTGCGGATCAGGCCGCGCGGCGCGGCGGTTCTTGGGGGTGGTCACACGGGTCTGGCCCGCCGCTGTGCGGGTTTTCTTGTTCTGGGGCATCTTTGCACCTTCTGTCTCATGGATCGGTCTGGCCGGATGGCCGTTTGCATCGCCCGAAGGCGTCAGACTGCATGGTCCATTGTCAGGATGCTCCTTATCTGAGGGGGATCGGTCGCGCGGGGCGCGGCGTGGCGGTCTTAGGCCAGCTTGTCCATTGTCAGGTTCCTCCGTTCAGATGCAGCCAGCATACCCGCCCCTGCATCAGCGGTCAAACCGGCCTGCGTTATTATTGGCCCATAAATATCCTGGGGGAGTCCCGGCACGGGACGGGGGCTAGCCCCCATTCCACGGGGTGACACTGGCTACACACACTTCTATATAGGCCCCGACTCCGCCTCCCTTCGAAAGAGACCCCTATGACAACGCTCATCTTTGGCCACAAATCCCCTGACACCGACAGCACCGGTTCCCCGCTGATCTGGGAATGGTTCCTCAACCACACCGGGATCGAGAGCAAAGCCGCGCTCCTGGGTGAGCCCAACACCGAGGCCAAGTTTGTTGCACAGCGCTGGGGCTTTGACCTGCCCGAGATCATTGCGGATGTCGAAGATGACCAGTCCTGCGTCATCGTCGACACCAACAACCCGGCCGAGCTGCCCGCAAACATCAACAATGCGGATGTGCTCGCGATCATCGACCATCACAAGCTGGCTGGCGGTCTGGAAACCAAGAACCCGATCAACATCACGATCCGCCCGCTGGCCTGCACCGCGACCATCATGCACCAGATGATGGGCGCCCATGCCGATCACATGCCCGAGGGCATCAAGGGACTGATGCTGTCGTGCATCCTGTCTGACACACTGGCCTTCCGTTCGCCCACCACCACCGAGATGGACAAGGATCTGGCCGAGGCGCTGGCCAAGGATCTGGGTATCGAGATCGACGCCTATGCGGGCGAGATGTTTGAAGCCAAGTCCGATGTCTCGGCTTTCTCGGACGCGGAACTTCTTCGCATGGATAGCAAGGAATATGCCATCGACGGCACCAAGTTCCGCGTCTCGGTGCTGGAAACCACTGCACCGCAGATCGTGCTGGATCGCAAAGCATCGCTGATGGAGACCATGCCCAAAGTCGCCGAAGAAGACGGTGTCGATCAGGTCCTGCTCTTCGTGGTTGATATCCTCAAGGAAGAGGCCACCATGCTGATCCCGAATGATCTGACCAAAACCGTGGCCGAGAAAAGCTTTGACGCCACAGTCACAGGCGACAGTGTGGTCCTGCCCGGCATCATGAGCCGGAAGAAGCAAATCATTCCGTCGCTGAAGGTCTGATCCCAGACCACCCTGAAAGGTTCAGACATGACCCGGATTATCGAGAACTTCGCCGAGATTTCGGGTCAGTATGACGCCGCATTTGTCGATCTCTGGGGGTGTATGCACAACGGCATCGAGGCCTTTGCCGATGCGGTTGCAGCCATGCAGCACTTCCGTGCCGCGGGTGGCAAGGTCGTCCTTGTCACCAATTCGCCCCGCCCGTGGGACAGTGTCGCCCGCCAGATCAACGGCTTCGGCATCCCCGAGGATGCATGGGACGCCATTGCCACTTCGGGTGACAGCGCCCGGGCGGCCATGTATCGCGGGATCGTCGGCGAAAAGATCTGGTTCATGGGGGAAAGCCCGCGCGATGACGATTTCTTCAAGCCGCTGAAGATCATCGAAAATCCGGTGAACATTCAGAAGGTCCCGTTGGAAGAGGCCGAAGGCATCGTTTGCTGCGGCCCCTTTGATCCGATGGCCGATGTGGACGTGAACCGTCCCGAGTTTCTTTATGCCAAGCAGAAGGGTCTCAAGCTGCTTTGCGCCAACCCCGATATCGTCGTCGATCGTGGCGAGGTGCGTGAGTGGTGCGCTGGCGCTTTGGCCGCCCTTTACACCGAGATGGGCGGAGAGAGCCTCTATTTCGGCAAGCCCCATCCGCCGATCTACGATCTCGCCCGCAGGCGGCTGGCTGCACTGGACGGCACACCAAGCGATCCCCGCATCATCGCCATCGGCGACGGGATCGGGACCGATGTGCTGGGTGGCGTGCAGGAGGACCTTGATGTGCTGTTCATATCCGGCGGGCTTGCAGCAGCGGAAACAAAGACCGACCGCCAGCCTGATCCAGTGGCGATGAAGGCATATCTGACGGACCATCAGATGAGCGTACCTTACGCCATCGGGCACCTGCGCTAGCCAGCATTCTTGATCCCGATTCCACAAAGACCCTGCCGTTCGGCGGGGTTTTCTGCATTCAGAGGCTAAAAATCCGAGAAGAATCGCTTGATTTTTCTGCATCCGCAAAGTAATAAAATTTCAAAACTGGAACCAAGCTAGAATTTTTGTTACCTTATGGAGCCTGATATGCTGGACAACGCCCCCCGCGGAACGATCTGCATCGAAGATATCGAGATCGGCATGACCCGCTCGCTCCGCAAGGTGATCACCGACCGCGATATCGAGCTGTTTGCCGAGGTGTCGACCGACCGGAACCCTGTGCATCTGGATGATGACTATGCCCATGACACCATCTTTGGCGGGCGCATCGCCCATGGCATGCTCACCGCCGGT
>CAZOMZ010000005.1:26931-27271 GCA_964581065.1 uncultured Loktanella sp.
GTGATCGGTGAACAACTGCCCGGTCACGGCACCGTCTATCTGGGCCAAAGCCTGAAATTCCTCGCCCCCGTCCGCCCCGGCGACATGGTGCTGGCCGAGGTTGAAGTGGTCGAGATTGATCACTCGCGCCGGCGCGTGAAGATGGATACGCGCTGCATCGTGAATGACAAAAAGGTGCTGGCTGGCGAGGCGACCGTACTGGCCCCCTCGCGCAAGTTCGACTGAACACTCCCGACCCTTGCCTGCCACATTTCCCAGCCCATACTCACGGGCAGGCAAGGGCGCTTGCGCGTGCTGGCCCTCTCGGCTACCCAACCTTCATGCGCATTATCCGTGACAC
>CAZOMZ010000006.1:0-18873 GCA_964581065.1 uncultured Loktanella sp.
CACGTTGCCTGTCACGGCAATCGTGTTGTCGCCTGCGTAGATCACCTCGAAAGACCGTGTTGTCGCTTCTTTCGGGGCCATGATCTTGACCTTGTCGGCCACGCCAGCAGCGGCGAGCGCCGGCTCGACATACTTCAGCAGTTCGGCGTCGTGGGCGCGATTGCGGTCCAGCCAGAAGATCGTCTCGTAGCCTGTCGTGGCCATACGGTCGAGCGCCAGTTGGATCCAGTTTTCAATCGGCGCCTTGCGGGTCGAGGCCATCCGCCAGATGTCGCCCTTCTCGACGACATGCTCCAGCAGCGCATCGCCATTGCTCGCGATTACGCGGACGGTGCCGGAAGCCGGGACTTCGAATGTGGTCGGGTGCGAGCCGTATTCTTCGGCCTTTTGCGCCATCAGGCCCACGTTCTGCACGGTGCCCGCCGTTGTCGGGTCCAGCGCGCCATTGGCTTTGCAGAAATCCACCGAGGCCGCATAGACCGGCGCGTAAGAGCTGTCGGGGATCACACAGTTGGTATCGTCTTCCTTGCCGTCAGGGCCCCACCCCTTACCGCCTGCACGGATCACGGCAGGCATCGAGTCATCGATGATCACGACGGACGGCACGTGCAGGTTCGTGATACCGCGGTCCGAGTTCACCATGTAAAGCGGTGGACGCTCTGCCAGCACGGTATCAATCTCGGCCTGTATTTCAGCGCCATTCTCCATCTCGGCAATCGCCGCGAAAAGCGTTCCGAAACCGGCGTTGGGGCTGATGCCCGCAGCGGCGAACTGGTGGGCGTATTTATCAAAGACCGGCTGCAGATAGGCGACAACGGCATGGCCGAAGATGATCGGGTCGGAAACCTTCATCATCGTGGCCTTCATGTGCAGCGAGAACAGTGTGCCGTCAGCCTTGGTGTCGGCGATCTGGGCGTGGAAGAAGTCCTTGAGGGCGCTCACGGACATGAATGTCGCATCGACGATGGTGCCGGCCGGCATCTTGATGCCATCTTTCAGGACAGTCACGCTGCCGTCTGCGGCGGTCAGTTCGATTTTCAGCGGTCCAGCGGCCTGCGCATCCGAAAGGGTGACAGAATTCTCGTTCGAAAAGAAATCATTGGCACCCATAGTCGAGACCTTGGTCTTGCTGTCGGACGACCATTTGCCCATGCGGTGCGGGTTCGCCTTGGCATAGGCCTTGACCGAAGACGGCGCGCGGCGGTCCGAGTTACCTTCGCGCAGTACAGGATTTACGGCAGAGCCTTTCACGGCATCATAGCGCTTGCGCGCTTCTTTCTCGGCGTCGGTTTCGGGGTTCTCGGGATAGTCGGGGATGTTGTAGCCCTGCGACTGGAGTTCCTTGATCGCAGCGACCAGCTGCGGCACCGATGCCGAGATGTTCGGAAGCTTGATCACATTGGCCTCAGGTGTCTTCACCACGTCACCCAAAAGCGCAAGATCATCGTTGATCCGCTGTTCGTCGGTCAGATGCTCGGGGAACTGGGACAGGATGCGACCCGCAAGCGAGATATCCTTGGTGCCAATCGTGATATCCGCCTCACCCATGAACTTCTTGAGGATCGGCAAAAGCGAGGCCGATGCCAGCTGTGGGGCTTCGTCGGTCTTGGTGTAGATGATATCGGGCAAGGTCTGGTCTGACATGGCGTGTCCTCTTGTTCATGCGTCTTGCCGTGCGGAAGGTCTGGTCGATAGCGACCGCCGCGCAGCGCACATCCTGAGGAAAGCGGAATCAGGATGTGATTTCCCGCTCCGCATACAATGGCATACAATCAAAAGCAAGCCTTGGCCGCAGGCGCAAATCGCCACAGGGTCAGGCCGCGGAAGAGACCCCCGCAGGGCGCGACATGAACTTGATGTTGAAGACCAAGAGGGCAATCACGGCAACTGCGCCCGCGATATTGACGAGCAACAGACCGGGCCAGAGCGTCGCAAGACCGGCAGCACCGGCAACGACGCGCATTGCGATCCCAAAGGGCTTTTCCATACAGCCTTGCAAGGCCGCCGCCAGCCCATAGACCCCGACCACGCCAAAGGCGAAGACAGTGATCATCTCCGACCAGTTGCCGGACAGGAAGGGCGTATAGGCAAAAAGCACCGGCACGATGTAAAGACCTTTGGCCAGCTTCCAGCTTGCGACCCCTGTTGCCATAGCGGGTGCCTTGGCAATCGCTGCTGCGGTGAAGGCAGCCAATGCCACGGGCGGGGTCACGTTGCTGTCCTGCGACAGCCAGAAGATGATCATATGGGCCGAAAGCAGTGCCGCCATCGCAACTTCGGTCGGCACCGTCAGGTCGCGCAGGGGCGCTGCGATCTCGAGCGGCAGGTTGCGCACGATTTCGGAGGCTTCGGCTTGCGGCATGGCACTACCAAGCAGCGCAGCTTTTTCGGGCACACCGAACATCAGGACGGCCTTGGCCGGTTCGGACAAAGTGCCGGCAGCCAGTTGCGAGATCACAAACTGATCCGAGATCATCCCTGCCAGCGCAGGCGCCGACAGTGTCGCCAGCACGATATAGGCGGCTGTCACCGGGAGCCCCATGCCAAGAACAAGACTTGCCAATGCAATGAGGATAATCGCCACGAGAATATTTCCGTTTGCCCAGCCTGCAATCATCAGACTGAAGGTATTGCCGACCCCCGCCGTCGCGATCACGTTGACGACCAGCCCGACAGAACACAACAGCACCGCTGTCAGGACCATACCCTTTGTGCCCAGGACAAATGCCTCGAACACAGCGCGTGGACCCATCGGGTTTTTGGTGAGCCAGCTTGACGCAATGACAGCGCCAATTCCGAAGATCGCGGCATAGGTTGGTGTATAGCCCGATACCAGAAGGCCGATCAGCAATCCGATCGGGATGACAAAGCTTGCGCCGCCCTCGCGAAAGGCAGACCCCAACGTTTGTCCCTCATCCGGCAGCGGCGGCAGGTTATGGCGCTTTGCCTCGATCCGCACGAAAAAGGCGACCGAAAGAAAGTAGAGCAGCGCGGGCAGGGCCGCGACCATCACGATGTGCTCGTAGGGGATCTGCGTAAAACTGGCCATGACAAAGGCGCCGGCCCCCATGATCGGCGGCATCAACTGCCCGCCGGTCGAGGCTGCGGCTTCGACGCCGCCTGCGAATTTCGGTTGGAAGCCTGCACGCTTCATCAGCGGAATGGTGATCACGCCGGTCGAGGCCGTGTTGGCGACAGCCGAGCCCGAAATCGTGCCCGTCAGGCCAGAGGCGATGACAGCCACGATACCCGGCCCCCCCACCAGCTTGCCGGCAACAGCACGGGCCAGGTTGATCACGAATTCACCCGCACCGGACCGCAGCAGGAACGCGCCGAAGATGATGAAGAGGAATACATAGGTGGACGAGATACGGGCAATCGTCCCGAACATCGCGTCATCCCCGTAGATCGACCGGAAGGCAACCGTCTCGATGCTCAGCCCGGGGAAGGCAAAGACACCGCCAATGAACTTGCCCCAGAATGCAACGTAGGTCAGCGAAATGATGATCAGGATAGGGATGATCAGCCCCGCGACACGGCGGGTCAGCTCAATCGCGCCAAGAATGCAGATCGACGCGGCAATCCAGTCCGCCGTCGAGAATTTCACGCCGCGGTCGTAAATCGCGTTTTCGGCAAAGGCGAGCCAAATCGCGGAAACCGCCACAGCAGTCGCAAGGATCGCGTCGAGTGCAATCGGGGCACCACCGCCCGCTGCATTGCGCCACATCGGATAGAGCAACGCGGCCAGCGCGCCAAATCCTGCAAAGTGGAACGCATTGCGCTGCAACTCAGACAGAAGCCCCGGGTCAAAGGCGACATAAAGATGCCCGACGGCGATCAGAAAGCACGCAACTGACAAAAGCGCATTGCCCAGCCCGTCAAAGCCGCGCAATGCGGTGGATTGCTGTTCTTCTTGGTCAGCCATTGGTCCCCTCCCCCCAAAGCAAACCGGCCCGCGTCGTTGGCGCGGGCCGGAAAAGACTTTTGCGTTACTGCGCGATCAGGCGCTCAGGAATGTCGATGCCGACTTCCTGATAGTAACGGGCCGCACCCGGGTGCAGCGGCAGAGGCAGACCCGCAATCGCGTTCTCGATTGCCATTGCCTTGGTTGCCGGGTGGATCGCCTGCAGGAACGGCAGGTTCTCATAGATGGTCTTGGTCAGCAGGTAGACGTGCTCTTCTGGCAGGTCTGCGCTGGTCGCAAGGAAGTTCGGCTGTGCGATAGTCTGCACATCTGCTTCCTGACCGGGGTAGGTGCCAGCCGGAATGGTGTAAGGCACCCAAAGGCCGCGGCCACCGTCTGCAGTCGCCATCTGTTCTTCGGTGAAGTTCAGCAGTGTCACGTTGTCACCAGCAGAAGCCATCAGCTGGCTGACGGCACCCACGGGCACACCTGCAGGTGTGCCGATACCCTTGACCTGACCGTTCTGCAATGCCTCGGCCGATGGGCCGTAGCCGCCGAACACCAGTTCGTAGTCGCTGTCGATATCAATGCCAAAACCGCTCAGGATGGTGCGGTTGGACCCGATGGTGCCAGAGTTCTGGCTGCCAAGTGCCATGGCTTCGCCCTTGAGGTCGGCAAGCACACCGACTGTGCCGTCGCCGGCAACGTCAGACGAGACAACAAAGTGCTCGACGTTCTGCCACAGCATCGTCACCGAACGCAGGTTTTCCTGCGGACCGACTTCTTCAAGCGGGCCGGTGCCGGTGGCAGCGTAGTAGCCGAACAGGCCCTGCATGATGCCGAACTGCGCTTCGCCTTCGCGGATCAGGCGCACGTTCTCGCCGGAACCGGCAGAGCTGATGGCCGACATGCCGATGCCCTGACGGGGCTCAAGCTTGACCTTGGCGAGCGTCGCCAGAGCAACGCCTACCGGATAATAGGTGCCGCCGGTCGATGCGGTTGCGAGGATGTAGTTTGCGTTGTCTTGTGCCTGCGCGCTCACGCCGGTGACGGCCAGAGTTGCAGCCACAATAGCTGTTTTGAGTTGGTTCATGGTTTCCTCCCAATGAAATCCCGTCGATGGGATAATGTAGAAATAGTACCGCTTCGGGTTTTGTCCCGCTAGGAAGCAATCCGCAGGTTTAGCGGAAACTGCCCTGCGGATATCCGCAAGGCAGCCAGTCGCGCGTGCTCGGGCACCCTATTCTGCCCCCCTCAAGAGCCAGAACCCTCAACCTGCCGCACCACAAGATCATAGAGTTCCTGTGCCGGCAGGCCCATGGCGGCGGTTTCGGCAATCCATGTTTCGGCTGCGGGCGCGGCCACGGCTTCGTTGATCGCGGCCAGGATCTCGGCGTTGATTGTCAGCTCCATGATGCCGTTGTCGCGCAATGCCGGACCCCAGGCTTCCATTGTTTGCCCCTCATAGAAGTTGACGTAGTGATCAAGCGCATCGTCGATCGAGGATTCCAATGCGATCCGGTAGACGTCAGGCAACCTGTTCAATTCCGTCGTGCTTGCCACAACAGGGCAATTCACCGTGCCGGGGTTGAGATTGGTCGTCCACCACGTCGCGCTTTCCACTGTGCCGAATGACATATGTGCATGGGGCGCAAAGCTGACTGCGTTGACGTCACCCGCCGCCATCGCAGCCCGAACTTCGGGGGCAGGGATCGAGACAAGCTCGGCACCAAGCGACGCAACCGCGTCGCCGATCCCGCCGGTCGCGCGGACCTTCATCTTGGCAAAGTCACCAAGCGAGGTCGGCGGGAAACCCGTTCCGATGATGTTGTACTGCGGCAAAGGCGAGGGCATCAGCAGTGTGGCATTCCAGCGTGCCATATCCGCCTGTGTGGCGGGATGCTGGTAGACGGCCATCGAAACCGCGATCTCTTCTTCCAGCGAACCAACACCAAGGAACGGCAGTTCGAGAACCGTGATCGAAGGGTTCTTTTCCGGATGATAGCCTGCGCAGAATTGCGCCATCTCGAAAGCGCCAGTCGAGATTCCGTCAAGATTTTCACGGCTGTCGGCCAGACCACCATAGGAAATGTTCAACGTAAACAGCCCGTCCGTCCGCTCGGCCACCAGTTCGGCCAGCTTCTCTACATGCTCGGTAAAGGCGCGGCGCTGGCCCCAGAGAGAGACGTCCCAGACAACTGTTTCGCCAGCTGCAATTTTGCGGTCGGGGCATGCATCCCCGAAACACGCGACGAGATCGGCGGCAACGTTGATCGGCCCGAAGCTCGACTCGATTGTGTAGTTGTTTCCGTCAAACGCGATCAGCGATCCACCGATGGTGATCGTTCCGTCTGGCGACTTCAGCGTGATGTCCTGTGCGAACGCAGGTGCTGCAGAAAGAACCGCAGCGTTTGCGATGGCGGCGGCAATAATCGTTCCAAATCTACCCATAATATCCTCCCGGTCCCCACCCGATTCGAAATGGTAAGGAGGCATTAACTCTGGCGATACGAAGTTATCCGCAGAGAACGGACCGATGCGCCTGCGGATTTCCGCAGGCCAGCTAGTCGAGGTGTTCGGACTTATCGAGCCCCAGCTTGACGATCTTTTCGTTCAGGGTTCGGCGCCCGATCCCGAGCGCCTCGGCCACAGCATCCATTCGTCCATCGTGACTGCGGATCGCCTGACCGATCAGTGTGCGTTCGAAACGCGCAACTGCTTCGCGCAGGGTGGCAGGCACATCGTCGTTGGGGTTGTCATGACGCAGTGACAGGGCAACCGAACCGCCACCACGGCGGGCAGCCAGCACACGCCTTTCGGCAACATGGCGCAATTCACGCACGTTGCCGGGCCAGTCATGGGCCAACAGTGCGGCCGCATCATCCGCCGTCAGTTCGGGCGGGGTGATTTCATAGGTTTCGGCCAGCTGCGAGACAAAATGCTGGAAAAGCAGCACGATATCGTCGCCCCGCTCGGTCAGCGGTGGCAGATGCAAGGTGAAGGTATTCAGGCGATACAGGAAATCGGCGCGGAAACTGCCGTCGGCAACCATTGCTTCGAGGTTTTCGTTGGATGCGGCGACAATGCGGACATTGACCCTGCGGTCTTCGTCCGACCCCGCCGGCTGGAACTCGCCGGTTTCCAGCACGCGGAGCAGCTTGATCTGCACATCCAGCGGTGCGGTGCCGACTTCATCCAGAAACAGGGTGCCACCATCGGCCTTGCGGAATGCGCCCTGCAGCCCATCTGCATTGCCGAACAACTGTTCGTCCATCCGTTGCGGTGACAGTGTCGCGCAGTTGATGGCAACGAAGGCCGCGTCGCTGCGCGGACCCAGCCGGTGCAGCGCCCGCGCGACAAGCTCTTTCCCGGTTCCGGTTTGACCGGTGATCAGCACCGCGCCCTCAGAGATCGCCAGATCGATGACATCCTGCTTGAGCTGGTTCACAGTCGCACTGCCCCCCAAAAGGACACGGTCGAGACCGGAAAGCTCGACAAGCTGCGCGCGCATCCGGAGCGCCGATTGTTGCAAGCGGTGTTGATCGGCCGCATGACGCAGGATTGTCAGCAGGCGGCGCGGCTCGAACGGCTTTTCAAGAAACGAATAGGCGCCCCTCTGGATCGCATCGACGGCCATCGGAATATCGCCATGTGCGGAAATCAGCACCAACGGCGTGCCTGCTGACACCACCTGAAGGCGCTCCAGAAGCTCCAGCCCCCCCATCCCGGGCATCCGCACATCCGACAGGACAACATCCGGTGCCACAGCTTCAAGCCGGTCGAGGGCGGCCTGTGCGCCGGAGAACTGCGTCACTTGCCAGCCAGCCCGCTCCAGCAAAAGCCCAAGTGAATTGCGCATCTCCTTGTCGTCATCAACAACAAAAGCGGAAAAGGCATCGGGCATGGTCATGTCACCTTGGGAAGCGAAATTCGGAACGTGGCCCCCCGAGACACGCCCGCGCGCGCATCCAGAGTGCCGCCCATCTCATTGATGATCTGTGCCGATATCGCAAGCCCCAGCCCCATGCCTTCACCAGAGGGCTTGGTGCTGAAGAAAGGTTCGGTCAGATCTTCCATCTTCAGACCACCAAGACCGTGGCCATTGTCAGCCACCTCGATGACAAT
The DNA here is from genome assembly GCA_964581065.1 of uncultured Loktanella sp. GTDB lineage: Bacteria > Pseudomonadota > Alphaproteobacteria > Rhodobacterales > Rhodobacteraceae > Yoonia. The sequence goes on from CAZOMZ010000006.1 coordinate 8,030, forward strand.
CTCTTCTCCGACTGTCATCCCGATGCTGACAAGACCCGCCGCACGGTCGTCAATCGCGTCAATCGCATTGCGCACAAGATTGACCACGACCTGCTCAAAGCGGGTGGCCTGACCGCGGGTCGCAACAGGGTCTGACGGCAAATCAACCGTCAGCTGCACCCCGGCAGCATCTGCAGTGTGTTGAACCATCGCGACGGCATTGCGGACGGCATCTGCTGCATCGAATGCTCCAGCCAGCGCAGGGTCATTGCGCCCGAAAAGCCGAAGCTGATCCACGATCCGTTGCATCCGGTCGACCAGCCCCGACAGTTGCGGCGCCAATGTCCCGGGCACAGCATCCCGCGCGATCTCTTCAGCGGCCAGATAGTTGCGCATCGCCGAGATGGGCTGACCCAGTTCATGGGTGATCGATGCAGACAGCTGGCCCAGCGCCGCCAACCTGTTCTTACGCGCCAGCTCCGCCTGCGCTTTCTCAAGCTTGGCTTCTGCAATCCGGCGGTCGTTGATCTCGGTCTCAAGCCGCTGCCGGTCGGCATTCGAGATCGCCAGCGCGCGCCGCAACTGTGCTGCACGGAAAAGGGCTGCTGCGATCATTAGGGACAAGGTTGCAGTCAGTGCAATTGCAACAAAAAGCAACGCCTGCCTGCGGATATCCGCCACATTGGACAAGAGGTGGAGGGTCCAGTCTTCCTGCTGCAAAAGCGCGGGCGTGCGCAGATAGCTGACACCCGATAACGCCAGCCGCCCGGCATCCCCTTCGGCCCAGTCGAGCGGGTGCAACTCCTGATCGCCGAATTGCTGTTGTTGTTCCAGTGCCGCAAGCTCGTCTTCGGACAGCGGCGAAATCATCCCGTAGACATAGTCAGGGTCCGAGGCTGCAAGCACGACACCCTGCTGATTTGTGACAAGCACCAGATCGCCGCTATTGACGATGGCGCGGCTGAGGTCGCGCACGGGCACCTTCACCACCACAACACCGAAGATCGTGCCGCTAGCATCCCGCACCGGTTCCGCAATGAAATAGCCGGGGCGGCCAGTTGTCACACCGACGGCGTAAAAGCGGCCCTGCCCGCCATTGATTGCCGTGCGGAAATAGGGCCGGAACGTGTAGAACCGCCCGACCAGACTATCGGGATCGGCAAAGTTGGACGAGGCGATCGTCCGGCCTGTGGTATCCATCAGAAAGACGAACTCGGCCCCGGACCGCGAAGCAATTGAGGCAAGGACGGGGTTGAGGTCCGATGCATCGCCGCTGCGCAACGCATCTAAGGTGCTGGGGTCGATGGAAAGGACATAAGGCAGATGCGCCAACCTGCGCAGCGCGTCATCAATGGCGCCCGCATAGAATTCTGCACGGTCCGGCGTTTCACGCAGTTTCTCGGACGTGAAGTAACTGGTCAGTGCCGCAAACCCGCCAACCGAAAGCATCACCAGCACTGCGAGCGCCGACAACAACTGCGCACGTCGGCGCGCAGATGCCCGCTCTATCTGGGGATTGTTGAAGGGCTGATCGGAAGCGACCATCGACAAGGGTATCTCGGCTGTTGCGAACGCTGGCAACTCTGCACCAACTTCGCGCGGAATTGCCAGCGGAGTTTGGGCACGACCCAGAGGCCGTGCGCTCCGACCGATTTAGGCCAGTGATTTTGCAACTCGGTTTCCGAACCTATTGCGCCAGCCACTTCAGAATGGCTTCGGTGGTTTCCTTTGGCTTTTCCTGCTGAATCCAGTGCCCGCAGTCCAGACTGACGACGTCAACATGTGGGACAAAGTCTTTGAGGTTGTCGGACGGCGGTATCATGTCCTGCGTGCCATAGATCATGAGCGCCGGTTGTCGGACAATTGGATCGACATTCTCTAGCAGATGCCAGTTCCGATCCATGTTCCTGTACCAATTGATACTCCCGGCAAAGCCGGTCTCTTGGAAGGAAGATATGAAAACGCCGAGATCTGTGTCGCTCATCACAGGCTCGCCCTGCGGCTTCTCTGCGCGGGCAAGGTTGATCATCATCATACCCGGTTCCGGCGGCACCGCTGGCAGGCTCTTGCGAAAGAGGTTGCGCAGAAACGGTCCGACGTTCTCGTCCAGCACAGCATCTGCAACGCCCGGTTTGCGGTTGAAGTGCACGAAGTAATTGTCCTCACCGAAAACGGCCTCCATGAAGGCGATCCATGGCATGGGCGTCCGGGCCTGATAGGGAAGCGCAAGGTTGATGATCCTCTTCACCCGCGTGGGATGCAGGATCGCCAGACTCCAGACGACATTGGCCCCCCAGTCGTGGCCGACAAAGATGGCGTCGTCGTAACCAAAATGGTCCAGAAGAGCGGCAAGATCACCTGTCAGTCGGGCAATGTCATAGGCTGTGACGTCTTTTGGTTGAGAAGAGTTTCCGTACCCCCGCTGGTTCGGAACAATCACATGGTAGCCCGCCGCTGCGAGCGCTGGCATCTGGTGGCGCCATGAGTAAGCGTGCTCGGGCCAACCGTGACAAAGTACGATCGGGTTGCCCTTGTTCTGCTGCCCCGCCTCGAAAACCTCTAATACGACGTCATCTAGCGAGATAAGGGTTGGTGCGGGAAAATCGGTGAATGTGGTCATGTGGTGTCTCCGTGCATTTGCTATGACGGCGGCCTAGACAATAAAGGTTCCAAAAACTGACACCTTTGTGTGCTACGGTCAGAACATGAAAAGCCGCGCCCGACAGAACGCCATTGTCCGAACGCTCCGCCGAAGCGGGACGACGACCATCGAAAGCCTTGGCGCAGAGGTTGGCGCGTCACGCAGCACAATCCTGCGTGATCTCTCTGCACTTCGGGATGAGGGCTACGTGATCATCACCGAACAGGGGCGCGGCGGTGGCCTTTATCTCGATCCCGGGTCGGTACAAACGACGGCCAGACTGACCGTGCCCGAGGTCTTTGCCTTGATCATTGGCATCTCGAGCATGCGCGCTGCCGGCACACTTCCCTTTGCAGGGCTTGCCGATAGCGGGCTGTCCAAGATTGAAAAGGCGCTCCCCTCGGACAAACTGCGCGATCTCCGGCGCCTGCTCGATTGCCTCTATGTCGGGCCATTGGCCCCGCAAGTCGATGTTTCTAACGTCGGAGAGATCGATAGCCAGTTGCTTCCATCATTAGAGCAGGCGTTTCTCGAACGGCTGCACCTGAAATTCGACTATGTTGACGCCGAGGGGGCCAAGTCCAAGCGCTGTGTCGAACCTCAGGCGATGCTGATCTTGCCGCCACTCTGGTACTTGGTCGCATGGGACCCCAGCCGAGAGGGCGTCCGGCATTTCCGGATGGACCGGATCGGCCGTTCCGACATTGTTGAAGGGCGGCCGTTTCGGCGGCGGCACATCGCATTTGATGCCGGCGTGCATCGCGTGCGATACGCCTAGCCGCCCTCGCGCGAAAGCATGCGCCTATCCGGCAACGACATCGTCTTCTGCGGGCGCTGGCATTGCTGGCTTGATGAAAGGCGACCAATCCGCAACGCAGCCCTTTGCTTTGCTGCATGGCGGCGGATTTACCACCACTAGGAGATCGCTAGCTTCTTCGCAGAGTCCTCATGATAAGAGTGTCCCAAGCAAGTAGGTTCTCGTTCTTGAGTTGCTCCATCACATTGGCAGGATCTTGACGGCTGGCCGCTCTACGGTTCAGCAACTTGGAGATACCACGGTCGACGTCAGAACAGATGATCGCGCCAAGAGACGCATGATCCTGCAATCCGTCTACACCTGAACAGATCAGCGGCCTCCCTGCGCATATCGCCTCGATTGCCACCAGACCATAGGCTTCCCAACGGGACGGCATCACGACAGCGTCAACGGACCGATAGGCGTCTTGGGGCGTTTCAGAATGACCGCAAAAACATATGCGCGGATCACCGGTTGCCAGTTCCTTGAGTTTCTCTTGCTGGCTGCCCGTCCCGAAGATCGAAAGGCGGAGGTCCGGGTCAACTGTTTTACGGAAGCTCTTGATCAAGAGATCAAATCCCTTTTGCGGCTCCAGCCGCCCGATTGCGCCAAAATGTCTGACGGGACCAGCACGAGGAGCGACGCTCAGGAATGGTGTCAGGTCGCCGAAAGAACGAACCAGGCTAAGGTGATCCTGCGCAACCAAATCCCTGCGGCGTAACCAATCGCGCTGTCCTGCGCTGACAGCGACAACGCGTCCGAACTGCCCGAATGCCAAACGCAGCATCGTTTCAAAGCGGCGGATGTTTGGGACATTGTGGCATACAAAGCCCTCCGTATAGCTGTGCTCGACATGAACAAGCCGCGCGCGACCATAGCGCAGGCGCAAAGCGACAAGTGCGGGCAGGGTGTGCCAAGACACCGCGAGGTGGGAGACGACAATGTCGGCAGTCGACTTGGGTAGGATCAGGCTCCCCCGCGTGACCGTCTGCAATTGGTGGTGTGCGATCTTCGCGTGGTCCGGTGAGGTTGTCAGATATTTGACAACCTGCATTACGCCTCCCGCCGTGGTATCATCCACCAGATGGAGAACTCTGACTGTCATCCCGCATTCCCGAGCTTCAGTGCAGCCAGTCCGCGCAGCGTATCGGGTCCAAGAGCCCGAAGACACCAGACTGCCATCAGTGTCGTCAATGACTTGCGGGGTTCCTCGACAAAGGTCCACTTCGACGCAGCGAGCCACTCTGCGGCCCAACCCGCAGCAGCCGCGCTGTCGAGATCGCTGATCGCGCGACGACACAGATAGCGTAGCTGATAGGCGCGTGCCAAACCGGCATGATTTGCAAAGAGCGAAGGATCATGCGGGTGCAGTTTGGCGATCATGCGTTCCCATGATGCAAGCTGCTTGTGTGTGGCGGCTGACAAGCCACCCTGATTGATCCGGTAGCGTGTCAGCAAGCCGGGAATGCCTTCAAAAACCCAGTTCGTAGTCAGCGCGATCCGCAGCCAGCATTCGAGATCCTCAGACTGACGGAAAGTCTCGTCGAAGTACCATTCGCGCACCTTCTCGTGGCTTGGGCGATAGGCGATATCTTCGAAAACCTCACGACGGATCACGGGAGCAGACCCATTGCCGATGGGATTGCGCTTCAGAATGTGTTTCACATCCACATCCGTCAGACGCGGCCGCTGGGCCTGCCGGAGTAGCCGGCCGTTCGCGTCAATCAGGCTGGACCCAGCATAGCTGACACCGACGTTAGGACGGTGGCGCAGGTGCAGGACATGGTGCTTTAGCTTGGTGGGTTCCCAAAGGTCATCTGCATCGCAGAAGGCGACGAAAGACCCTTGCGCTGCTGCGATGCCAGTATTCCGCGCGCCGGCAAGTCCGCGGTTGGGCTGACGGATGATGCGCACGCGACCATCGGCCCAAAAGCTCTCGGCGATCGCGACGGTCTCGTCCGACGACCCGTCATCGACCACGATGACTTCGATATTGGAATAAGTCTGCGCCAGAATGGACTGCAGGGTTTCTGCGAGGGTGGCCGAAACATTGAAAGCTGGAACAACAACCGAAACAAGATGCATGGAAGGGGCCTTTCAGATTAGCAAAAGAGTGCGCGCGACAGCGCGCGCGGCAGAAAAAAGTTGGAGAGGGCCGCAAGAAGCGTCAAAGCCCCCCGGCGGGGCGGCGACATGAACCCTTTCGGGCTTAGGACCATGCCGCGCAGAGCATATTGCGCAGCGGTCCAGCGGGACTGTCCGATGCGCAAGGCGCGGCGCGCCAGATAGCGTTGGTAGATTGCTTCAGAGGTGCGCGGCAGCGTCACTCCAAAACGTGAGGCCGTGGCAATGGCGTGCTGCCGTCCCTCGGCCATCGCGGGCAAATTTGCCGAAAGACCGGTCAAACTGGCGCGGTACAACACCTGCAACTGATCAATGCCCCGCAGGACAGCCCCCTGACCGACAAGCCGGACCAGCCACTCAAGGTCCTCATTGTGGACGACATCCGGGTCAAACCCGCCAAATTCAAGCAAACTCGCGCGGCGAATGCTGGCGTTTGAAACTGTGCATACAGGGTTCTCCCCCAAGAGCATTTCGATCGACAGATCTGAGTTGGGGACGGTCGACACCGTGCTTGGCGCATCTGGACGTAATTCGAAGAACCCGATTTGACCAAAAAACAGATCCACTTCCTCGGCCTCAAATGCGACGTCCAGCTGGGCCAGCTTGTTTGGACACCAGATGTCATCTGCATCGCAAAAAGCAACGATCTCGCCTTGCGCCAAGGTCATCGCGCCAAAATTGCGCGCGCTGCTTGGGCCTTTCCCCTGGTTGGCAACCCATTTGATGCGATGATCGGAACTTACATACTTGTTCAACAGAATACGGGTCGTATCGGTCGATCCATCATCAATGCAGATCAACTCCCAATCCTGGAAGGACTGTTCGAGGATACTCGCAATTGTTTCATTCAGTGTCTCCGCCGCATTGAAGCACGGCATAACGATGGAAAAACGTGGCATACTCAGATCTCCTGAGGCTTTAGAGTTGCGTTCGCCCAAACGACCGGCAAGCTGGCAAGTGACATCAGGACGAAGCTGGAGATCGCATAGGCCGTGGCGACAGCCTGAAGCCCGTATGGGGCGTAGATGACGGTGCTGAGCGACAGCCCGACCGTGATGCCGATCGTCCCGAGAAGTTCGGCCTGCGGTCGGCCCTCGCTGCGCAACCAGCCTGCGGCGGCAGACCAAAGCGTTGTCGGGATCGCGACAAGGCAAAGGACGCTCACAATCTCGGGCACCCCATCCCAACCCGGACCAAATAGGATTGGTACATAGATTGGTGCCAGCAATGACTGCGCGATCACGGCAGGGATAATCAGGCCAAGTCCCACCCAGAGGGTCTGGACAAATGCTGTCGCCTTGTGCGCAGCATTGCTCAGATGGGGGAAGATGACAGTCGCAAACGCGGTTGTGAAAGCATTCGAGATGCTCAGACCCGCGTTGAACGCCATGAAATAGAGGCCCAGCGCCTCGGCCCCCATCAGCGCACCGACGATGATCTTATCTGATTGCATCCGTAGGGCCTTGACGACTTCCACACCCAGCACAGCCCAGCCGAAGGTGACAAAAGGCATCAAAGGCGCAAATCCTGCTGATGGGTCCCGCTGCCATGGGTGCAGACGCCGCATGGCGAAGAGCCAGATTGGAGCCGCCAAAAGACGCGGCAGGACCAGTGCAACGGCAGACGGCCAGATCAGGACAAGCACGACAGACATGAGGTTTGCACCCACGATCTGCGCGCCGGAAATCGTTGCAGTCGCCTTCAGTTTGCCAGCGCGCATTGCGCGTGCGGCCTGTACAAGACCTGCCGGCATAAAGAGATATTCGGCGGCAAGGACGGCAATCAGGGCGAAAAGCATGGCGCTGCCGCCGTTGGCATAGATTGCCGCGCCAAACAGAACCTGAATAACAAACAGCCCGCAACACCACGCCCAAAAGATCCGGTGCGCGGTGGAGCAGACTGCCTCGAGGTCTTCTTTCCGGGCGGAAATGATCCGCTGCCCGACGCCGTTCTCGGTGACTGCCTTCAGAACGTCGCCGGCAGCGAATGCTGCAGCCGCAAGGCCGATTTCCCTCAATTCCAGCGAACGGGCAACCGCCACAACCACCAAGAGGCGCGATGCCTTGGAAGCCACCTCAGAGGCCCCGTACGCCAAGAGGTTTTCCGTGAGTGTTTTCATTGTCCAAGTCATGTTGGTTCGCCCGTTGCTGACGGGTGACAGTTAGCAAGGGGCGCGAGGGCGCGTCTTGATCCTGTGTGGCGAGTGTAGCGGGGCAATCGAGGACGCCAGTACCCGAACGGATAGGTCCGCCCAACAGGTTGGAGGCTGGATCAACGCCCACATTCAGACTAGACCGTTCTAGAGACTAAGGATTGGGCCATGAAGATGTGCAGAACACTCGGAATGCTTGCAATGGTTTGGGCATTGGCGGCCTGCGCAAGTTTTGATGCACCCGAAAATCTTGAGCAGGTTGCAAGTGGCGATGCTTATCAGGCCCAGTATCGCGCGATTGATGTATCACGCGGCAATGCGGGTTTTCTGCGTTCAAGAACCATGAATGCGGCGAAGTGTTTGCCAATGCGCGGCGGGGCCGAAAACCCGCTTGCGGACGGCAAAGGCGGCTTTTCGGCTGCAGCCCTTGCCGGAGAGAGGCTGACCCGCAATGACCTGATCGATGTCCGCATCGGACAAGATGAAACCTTCAACGGCTCTTACGTCATTTCCCGCGACGGCACATTGAAACTCCCTTTCTTGACCCCGATCAGGGCGCAGGGGCGCACGACTTCCGACGTCGAGAATGATATCGCCGAGCAACTTCTGGCGCAGGATTTCTATAGCGACCGCCCACGTATCTCGGTACGCGTCGCCGATTATGCCTCTGTGACCGTAGGCGTATCCGGCGCAGTATTCGAACCCCACTCGGTCGAGATCGGCGGAGTGCGCGGCAACGAAACCGACGGGCGGCGGCAGGATGCTCTCGGAGCCTCGACGGAGGCCCGCAACCTCTCTGCGGCGCTGCGCGCTGCCGGTGGCATCCGGCCCGATGCGGATATTTCGGCGGTCGAACTGCGACGGGGCGGAGCGCTGCATATCCTTGATATGCGAGGGGTCTTTGAGGGGTCGAATGTCATTGATGTCATGCTGCTGACCGGCGACGAAGTGCGCGTTCCAAGCAGGATGTGTTTTCAGGATGACCTGATGCGCCCCAGCCCGATCAGCCCACCCGGTATCAGCCTGTTCCTTTCGAACCTGACGCAGCCTGCAACCAACAATGCAGCCTCCGCCATCGGACAGACAGTGCGCCAAGTCCCCTATGGGACGCGCTATATTCAAGCCGTCGTCGACAGCAACTGTGTCGGGGGCGCGCGCGGCACGAGTGCCGACCGGTCATCGCTCTTGTTCTCGCGCAATCCGATTACGGGAGTTTCGGTGGTAATCGAGCGGAACATCGAAGACCTATTGCGCCGCGCCGATAGAGATGACTTCGATCCCTATCTTCTGCCCGGAGATGCTCTGGCCTGCTATGACAGCACTGTCACGAATGTTTCTGAAATTGGACGTGTGATAGGGATTGTCGGGGCAGCGGCACTTCTGGGGCAGTAAAGCTAGAGAGTCTCGAGTGCGGATTTCCACAACCGAGCAACCTGCCCTTTTCCTGTTGTCACAGCCTCTCTGTCGCCTCGCTTTGCGGCATGCTCAACGTCTCGCAAGGCGTCTGCATAGCTCATCAAGCCAAAGACCGTGGCGCTTCCTAAGATCTTGTGGATTTCTGCAGCGAGCTCGCCAAGCGGGGGCAACGGATCAGCCTCGAGCAGGTCATGCAGCGCCTCTGCCCCGGCCACAAAGCGCGCTCGCAGATCATCATACTGGGTGCCATTCATCACGGTGCGAAGCTGGTTCACGTGGACATCTGGTGACTCGGAGGCGGATTTCGCGCTACTTTCTCCAAAGATGCGCCGCAAACCATCGCGGAGCGCCTGTGGTGAAAGTGGTTTCATCAGAATCCCGTTCATCCCATCCGTCAAGAAGGCGTCCTGTTCGGATTTCATCGCATTTGCTGTCAACGCAAGGATCGGAGTCTCACAATTAGGACCAGCGCCACCACGGATCGCGCGGGTGGCGGCGCGCCCGTCCATCACCGGCATACTGATATCCATCAGGATAAGATCAAATTTCTGGATGCCTGCAAGTCTTACGGCAGCGGCACCATCATGCGCCGAAACCGACTTATGCCCGTCGCGGGCCAGCAGTTCCTCGGCAACGACGCGATTGATTTCATTGTCTTCAACAAGAAGGATCGAAAGCGTCGGGATCTTGGCTTCAGTTGCGCTGACGGGTTCCTCCTGCGTGACGGCGGCGGTCTGTTCGAGGATAAGGCGCACCTCAAACGTACTTCCAACACCGGGTTCAGACTCGACGTCGATCTCGCCGCCAAGAGCCATGACAGACCGACGGGCGATCCCAAGCCCAAGGCCGGTTCCGCCAACATTTCGGTCATAGGCAACGCTGCCGGTCACGAAGTCATCAAAGATGCGCGCCTTCAGGTCATCGCTGATCCCTTGGCCCGTATCCGCAACATGGAAGACATATTCATATTTGCCTTCATCCTGCAGTGTCGCATCCACCGAAATCGACACACGTCCGTCGTGCGTGAACTTGACCGCGTTGCTGACGAGATTAATGAAGATATGCTGCAGCGCATCGGGATCAGACAGAACCCAATCGTGAGCCCGATCCAGCCAATTCCACTCGACAACAGTGTTGTTTGCTGCCGCGCGAACGCTCTGGCTATCAACGATCGACTGCAATAGGCGGGACAGATTCACGGGAACAAGCTGCAGCTCGAGACCTTCCACATCATACCGCGACAAGTCGAGAACGTCCGTCACATGTTGCAAGAGCAGGTCTCCGGAAGTTGCCATATTCCGGACATAGCGCCTCTGGAGCGAGGATAGCCGGGTATCCTGGATCAACGTCAAATTGCCGAGAAGGCCATTTAGCGGGGTCCTGATCTCATGGCTCATTGTAGCGAGGAACTCGGTCTTCAGGCGGTCTGCCGCCAGCGCATGATCCCGCGCTTCGATCAATTCCTGCTCGGCACGGACCGTTGCTGTGATATCGCGCAGAAACGCAATAAAGACCGTCCCCTGATCGGTTTCAGCACTCTGAATCGCCAGCTCTACAGGAAATAGCGCACCACTTTTGTGCTTTGCCTCAAGCTGAACGCGGCCCTTGCCGACGACATGGCGCTCACCTCCCTCACGGAGTCGCTTCATGCCAGCCGTATGCGACGCTCTCATGTGGTCAGGAACGATAAGCGGGCCGAGATTCTTGCCGATCACGTCGTTCGCGGAATGGCCAAA
>CAZOMZ010000006.1:18973-26315 GCA_964581065.1 uncultured Loktanella sp.
TGACGGAAGGCGACAATCGGCCCTTCGCCATCGGTTTCTCTGACCGGTAGCTCGACACTGTAATCGTTGACGGCTGTTGCGCTCAGGGTCCCTTGCTCAACGCCCAGCGCTGTCATCAAGGCTTGAAGGGGAACACCCTCAAACTGTTGCACGCCTTCGGTCCAGATCGTTTCAGTCTCAAAACGCTTCAGGCCGATCTGTTCCAACATGGCAATGTCAAAAACGGCAGCATCGCCTGCGTTCTTGACCGCAATGTCCCCGGTAACGGTCAATACGATTTGCCCGTCAGGTGTGGGTAGCTCAGCTGATTGTGCCGTGCTGAAGGTGGCAGCAAAGCCAAGTGAAACAGCCAACAAAAGATTGCGTAAAGTCATCATGTGAGGCCTCCGATCTCTACCCGACATGTGGCACACCCGCACCCATCGCCGCATCTGGGCAAACGGGTGTGCCACTAATCCGTTCGGATAGGTGCGGATGACCTATGCGGCCTGGCGCACCTCTGTAACCGTGCCTCCGAGAAACTCCGCATACTCATCGCGCAACTCCGGCCGCGCCATGGCAAAGGCGGTCGTCGCCTGAATATACCCCTGAACCGAGCCGCAATCGTAGCGGATGCCGTCGTAGCGGTAGCCCGATACCGGCACCCGTCCCACATCCGCATTGATCGCATCGGTCAACTGGATTTCCCCACCAGCACCGGGGCTTTGGGTGCAAAGCCTGTCAAAGATCGAGGGCTCCAGGATATAGCGCCCGACAACAGCGAGCGTTGACGGTGCAACGTCGGGGCGCGGCTTTTCGACAAGCCCACGCGCGAAGGCAAGGCGCCCGTCCTCCTGTGCAACGTCAAGCACGCCGTAAGACGATGTCTGCCGACGCGGGACATTCATTGCCGCGACCATATGACCGCCGACACGTGCATGGGTTTCGACCATCTGCGCCAACGCGCCGACCGGAGCCTGAATGATGTCATCTGGCAATAGTACGGCAAAGGCTTCGTTGCCGACCAAACGGCGGGCCAGGCGAACCGCATGACCCAGTCCGCGCGGTTGATCCTGACGTACGAAAGACGCACATCCCTCGGGCATCCGGCTACGTTCCAACGCTTTCAAGGCAGCGGTTTTGCCAGTGGCACCAAGCCGGTGCTCAAGCATTGCGGCAGTGTCAAAGTAGTCTTCCAGTGCGCCTTTGCCTGCAGCGGTCACAAAGATAAACTCCTCGATCCCAGCCTCTCGTGCTTCGTCGATCGCGTATTGGATCAACGGACGGTCGACGAGCGGCAGCATTTCCTTGGGAATTGCCTTGGTCGCGGGCAGAAAACGGGTTCCCATTCCGGCAACCGGAAGAACGGCTTTTCTAATCTTTTTCATGGTCTTGTCCTTTAACTTCGAAAATCAATAAGCGCCGCGCCCGGAAACAACCGCGCGGAACGTGAGCAGGATGAGAATGTAGTCAAGCAACAGATTGCGCGAACTTGCGTAGGTCAGGTCCATCTCGACCATCTTTTCGAAGCTCACGTCAGCACGACCTGCCACTTGCCAGATTCCGGTGATTCCTGGCTTGACTGCCAGACGCCCCATGGCGCGGGCGGGATAAAGTGCCACCTCGCGCGGCAGGGCTGGCCGTGGCCCCACGATCGACATCTCGCCTTGCAGGACGTTGATAATCTGGGGCAGTTCGTCGATGGACGCACGACGAATGAAGCGACCCACACGTGTGATGCGCGGATCCGTACGCGACTTGAAGCAGACACCCTCACGGTCAGATGATGCCAGCAATGCGGCCTGCCGTGCTTCTGCATCCATGTACATTGAACGGAATTTGATCATCGAAAAATGACGGCCGTCCTTACCGACCCGTGTCTGGCGAAACAGGACCGGCCCCTTTGAGTCCAATTTGATCGCGATGGCTGTCCCGATCAGAAGTGGTGATAGGGCAACAAGCGCGGTGGCAGCGATGGCGATGTCACTCACCCTGTTGGCAATCGCTCCTTTCGGAGTCGTGCGCACCGCCTGAGCGGCCGCCCGCGCCAAGAACGCAACATTGCCAAAGACGTAGCGGCCAAACATCCGGCGAGGCTCCATCGCCAGCCGCCAGAGCCATTCACTGCGGACCTTGCGCACCCAGACGGGCGCGCGCGCAACATTGCCCGCAAGGAAATCGAACGCGGCCCCAACCCCCATACACAGGCCGGCATCGAGTTCAGACGCATAGCGGTCGATCCAGATTTCCTGAAGCGGCACCCCGAGTGCCACGAGCACTATGTCGGCTCCGCTTGCATTGATGTCGGAGACGACTGCTGCTGGATCGATTGCATCGCCATAGCCATCGCGGACCCCGGCAATGCGCAGGTCTGGTGCGTGTTGTGTGAGGGCAAGTGCCGCTGCTTTCGCTGTGCCGGGTTTGCCCCCGAAAAGATAGATGGACTTGCCGAGTAGGGCCGCTTTGCGGGCAAGCGCCGGTACCAGATCAGTGCCATTCAGGTTCGCGGTCAGTGTTTGTCCGGTCATATTACCCGCGACGCTCACCCCCACGCCATCTGGCAAAAGGATATCCGCACGGTTGAGTGCGGCAGCGTAGCGGCGATCCTTGGCGCGGACATTGCAGCAATGCGCATTAATGAATTGTGCAGTCTTGTAGTGACCGGACAAGAGCGCGATCACGGCCTCATCTTGGGTCGCGTCTGCAAGCGACAACTCAAGGGCTTTGAGGTATGTTGTCTTCAGTGGTTTTGCGACATCCAGCGGCTCTGCGGCGGCGATATCGATCTGAGCGTATTTCATTTCCGGGCTCCCTCGCGGACAGATTTCTTGCCCTATCTCTGCCTGTGAGCAGCCTTTGCATCAACGAAGCGAAGGGCGAGGCAAACGGGTCAGACGTTCCGGGAATAGCGCGATCGTGGAGCCAAAGATGACAGCCGGATGAGTGCCTGACCCAACGGGATGTGTGCTTGGGACTTTCGGATAGGCGCGGGTTCAAAGATACTAGATGCAATTGGCAAACCGGCCTAAACTCATACTAAGCAGTTGAACGTTGAAGGAAGATGAATTGCGCATCTTGATTGCCGATGACCACGATTTGTTGAGAGATACCCTTGCCCTCTATTTCAAAAGCGAGAGCGGCATGGAGCCAAAGACCGTTGGAACTCTGCAAGAGGCCCACGACTGCATCGCGGCGGATGAACCCTACGACCTGATCATGCTCGACTATAATATGCCCGGCATGAACGGTCTTGAAGGGCTCAGAATGACCCTCACACTTCAGGGCGGCCAACGCGTGGCGTTGATGTCGGGAGAAGCGACGAGAGACATCGCCGAACAAGCTCTGGAGGCCGGTGCAGCAGGTTTTGTTCCCAAGAATCTGCCCGCAAAATCGATGATCAACGCTGTCCGCTTTATGGCAATGGGCGAGCAATATGCCCCGATCGATTTCATGACAGCGGCCCCGACGGAAGATAAGCATCCTTTGGCGTCGAAACTGTCAAATCGTGAAATGGATGTGCTCAAGCGGCTGACGCAGGGAAAGTCCAACAAAGAGATCGCGCGCGATCTGGACATTATGGAGCCGACGGTGAAGCTCCATCTCAAGACCCTGTTCCGCAAGCTTGATGTTTCGAACCGGACACAGGCTGCGATGGTGGCGCAGGACGCGGACCTGTTCTGATCACCCGAACGGGTAGGTCGCTATCCCCTTTGACCCGCAGCATACGTCTGACGCGCAGCGGCAGGGCGAACGCCATTTGACTACTGTCACGGGCAAGGAGACGCCCGATGACCATGACCGCCGCAATCAGCACAGCAGAAGCAGTCAGCACGCGCAAGCGCGGCTGGCTCCGCAGAATCGTGATGGGAGGAAGCCTCAGTGATCTCGGCCGCCTACCGCGCTATGTCGCCTTTGCTTTGCTTGGGGGGGCTCTGATCTGGGCACCCATTATGGGCTACCTCAAAAGCGCGCCACTCACCTACAAGTCGCACACGTCCCTGATCCTACCGGGTTCGGGTGCGTCAGCATCGATGAACCTCAACGGGATCGGCCAAGCTTCATCCTATGCGAACTCGGCATTTGCCAGCAACGCAGTCAGCCCGACCGAGACTTACAAGCGCCTCCTGAATGCCGACCGTATCATCGACGCCGCCGCCGCCTCGCTCGAAATCGACCGCGCTGAACTCGGACGGCCCAGGGTTAATCTCGTTGACCAAACCAGCCTGATTCACTTTGAAATTACTGGCGGCAGCCCCATCGAAGCCCAGCGCCGCGGCGAGGCGGTCCTTGCAGCCTTTAATGCCGAGTTGGATGCGCTGCGGGCGGACGAACAGAAGACGCGGCAGGACAGCAGCATCGGGGCTATTCAGGACTACCGCGATTCCGTCGCGCAGACCCGCGTTGAAATTGATCAACTTCAGGCAGAAACAGGTCTGTTCTCGGTCGGACAATACGAGGAGCTCTTGGGGCAACACACACAGCTTTCCGCAACTCTCGGGGATCAGCAAGTTGCTGTCAGGGAACTGGCCGCCGAATTGCGGGTTCTCGAGGGAAATCTTGGTCTGACCGCCGAGACCGCCGCCCTGACCATAAAACTCTTTGCTGATGAGGAATACAGAAGCCTTCTCAGCCAGATTGCCGAGCATGCGGCAAGGCTCTCCGACCGCATGGCGCAATATGGTGCCAACCATCCACTGGTCGAGGACAGCCTCCGCGTGAAAGCACAGGCCGAAGATGCAGCCGCTGCACGGGCATGGGTCTTGACGGGCCTGACGCGCACCACCCTTGCATCGCTTGATTTTGCGCCGGACGGCCAGCGCGCCGCGCTTCTGGCGGAACTGGTCGCAACGCATGCGACCTACATCGGTGCATCTGAGCGACTGGAAGCGCTACAGTCCCAGTATGCTGAGGATGGCGCAGAGCTTGCCCAACTCGCCCAATCTGCCGCACGGCTTCAAGATCTACAGAGGGATTTCTCGGTTGCCGAGGCAATCTTTGCGTCCGCCATCGCCCGCAGCGAGACCACCAAGGCTGACGTCTACGCCTCCTATCCGCTGGTGCAGGTGTTGGAGAATCCGTCCCTGCCGGATCGCCCCAGCTCTCCCAACCGCAAGCTTGCATTTGCGGCAGGTCTCGCCGGCACGATGATGATGTTGATGGGGCTGTTCCTGGCCTGGAGCCGGATGTTCATCATCAGTCTTGTCATTCGCAAGGTGACGACAGCTTCATGAAGCCCGCGAATCCAGCCGAGCGCCTGATCTTTCGGGTTCTGATCCTGACGTGGCCCTTCTACGCAATCGGCGCGCTTTATGTGGTCGGGCCTGTGCTGGCGTGGGTGCTCGGCGGCATTGCCGTCTTGTCGCTCTACCTCGGGCCGGCCATGCGGGCAGACCTGCGTGCAACCGGACCAATCCCGCCGGTGATTTGGGCCTGGATTCTTGGCATGTCGGTTCTGTTGGTAACAGTCTGGGTTGGCCATTACGACTGGTCGATGGGGCTCAAGCAGACAATCAAATCCTCGATTGGCTGGGCAAAGGGATGGGCTTTGCTTGCACTTTTCCCGCTGGCGGGCGCCGTCTTGCCAATCAGGAGGGAAGTCCTGATCCGCGGGCAAACCGTTATCGGGCTTTGGACACTTTGCCTGGCCCCGATCCTTCTGGCAGCTCCATACATCGGCCTGCCAGAACGCATTTTCACGTCTCCGTTCAAGGCCGTCGGCGGCCCCGGACCCGAGTACTTTAGTGTCTATTTCTTCACCTATGATCCTGCGAGCTGGACACCCCGTTGGCAGTTCTACGCCCCATGGTCGCCTTTCGCCGCTCTGCTGGGCGTAGTGATGGTGCTATTTGCGCTCGAAGAGCGTAGCCTGAAATGGCGGTCGATCGGCGTCATTGCAGGCACGGTCATGATCTTGGCTTCCAAATCACGTATGGGCCTCGTCGGTCTTGTGGCATGCACAGTCGGACCACGAATGATGCCACTGATTTTGCGCAGCTGGATGTGGCAGATCGTGGCGGGTTTGACAGCCAGCCTTGCCGTTGTTGGCCCTGCGCTGTGGGATGGGATCAATCAGGCGATCAGCGCATTCAAGAATGCCCGCGCCGACAGCACCCGTGTCAGGGAGACGCTGCAGCGCATTGCGGGTGAACGCTGGTTCAACGATGCTTTCTGGTTCGGACATGGACGGGTGCAGCCCGGTCCGCATTTGGTGGAATACATGCCAATTGGCAGTCATCACACCTGGTGGGGGCTGCTCTTTGTGAAAGGCGTGGTCGGGATGGTGGCATTGCTTCTCCCGTTCGTCTGGCAGACCGGCCTTGCGCTGATTGATGCCGCACGTCATCCGCGCGGCAGGCTTCCTCTTGGCATGATGATGACGTTGACCCTCTTGTCATTCGGCGAAAATATTGAAATCGAAGCGTATCTTTTGTGGCCGGGACTTGTGGTCCTGGGGATTCATGCAAGGGAACTTGCATCGCAACCCGAAACACAGAATGCACATCCTGAACCGTTGAGCGTCTAGACTTATTCTGTGGCCGAGATGGCCAAGAAATGGCGCCAAGCAATCTTCGCTGGCGCAGCGAATGTCCGCCTCCCGCCCAAGTGTTCCTAGCTCCTTTTCTGCGCTACGGAGACATTCTGACCAACGCCGCCTGCCGTTCCTGTGACACCGGCAAATATGCGCTGAAGGTCGTCAGGAGACTGTCGTGCCCGATGTTCTGAGAGAGCGGCTGGAGCCATCCTGCGCTTCGAAGCCAGCACGGGCTACAAATCGTTCAGGCGCGTCCACATCAAGCAACCGCGAAGCATAGGTCGGATCGGTCTCTGCCACACCGTCTTGTCCGTCGTGGATTTCGCGCGACCCTCCTCAGGAACCTTCTGGATGAAGGCTTTCGCCCGTGAGGCAAATGTCGCGCCCAGACGGCTGCGCTCGGCACGCTCGCGCTTCTCGACACCAGGATCGTCGCCTCTGGACAGGGAGGCCCGAGCCTCATCCTTGAGTCTTCGCGCATCAGCCAGCGAGACAGCCGGATACGCGCCAAAGGAAAGCCGCTGTTCTTTTCCCCCATTACAACACTTCAAGAGCCCGAGGCGCTAACCACTTGGCGTCGCTGTAACAATCAAACCGTCAAAGTCTCCGACTTTGTATGGATTCCCTCTTGGTTTGAGCGTTCGAATCTTCGCGTCATTCAGTGGTATGGCTGGGGGCATTTCACTGGACGTCCATGGATATCCTGGAACATCGTGATCATCCGAAATCCCTATGTACAAGGTTCTTCCGGATGTCATCGGATTCATCTGCATGGGGAAGTGGTGCCGCTGAAGGGACTCGAACCCCCGACCCCATCATTACGAATGACGT
>CAZOMZ010000007.1:0-1137 GCA_964581065.1 uncultured Loktanella sp.
GTCCATGGATTGCAGGGCGGGGTTTCGTTTATGCACTGGGCCGGGTTGCCAGCCATTCCGCGATGACATTCTCGGGCCAGGCAACAGCCTTGCCCGTGAGCTTAACGGGACGCGGAAACGCACCCTTGGACATCAGGTCGTAGAGCGAAGACCGGCTCAGACCGGTGAGCTGTTCAACCTCGCGGCGGCGCAGGTGTTTCTGGACCATTTGGGCCTCCTGTGGAACGTTGCAGACGGGGGGCAACATAGGAGGCTTTCTGTGGGCGAGCATGGGATGAAAAATTGAGTAGAAAATTCTACTACAGTCCGTCAGGTTTCAGGGCCGTCTGCCCTTTCGGCAGCTTCGCGCTTCTTCTGCCAGTAAACTTTTGTCACGTACTCTTCACTGATGACTTTAAGCGCATCTGCTACGATGGCACAGGCGTTGTCATTTCTCGTGCTTTCATTCGCCGATGCCCGGTATCCGCCAGCCTCAACAATCTTCTCAACAACCCTATAGATGATCGAGTCCCGCAGACCTGTAACGTATGTCTTTTGATTTGAGGGAGTCCTAATGGTTGTCGTTCGCCGCGGCTTTGGCTGAACTCCCAAGGCAACATCAAGTAGGTATGTGGTCACTGACTCGGGCAAGTCATGACCGTTAGATCTTAAGAAACGTGCAGCTTTCCACAGAGCTTCGTAGCCTTGCCCAGTTTGGGTGAATGTCGCCAAGACGTTTTCCGGTTGTTCGGTAAGGAGCCATCGAATGCAGAGTTTCGGAGTTAGTATCTCCAAGTTTCCGGCGGCATCAATCTGTGACCTTGCCCATTCGACTAAACCATCGCGGTCTAAGCTAGCAATTTTCTGTTTTTGTTGTTCAACCTCGGCCCTTAAGAGTGCAGGAATATCCATTTATGAAACACCCCCTGATACAGCGACTTGATCTGCATTTTCCGCAAGAAAGTCCGCCCACTGATCCATCATTTCACGCCGCTTCTCGAAAAGATCGGATCTGGCATAGGCTTGTTCCGCCTTGTCGCCCAGCGTGTGCGCCAGAGCCGCCTCGCCAACCTCGCGCGGGAAGCTGGTCTGTTCCTGCACCCAAGTCCGGAAGGACGTGCGGAAGCCATGAATATCGACGTCATAGCCTTTCTCCCG
>CAZOMZ010000007.1:1237-6236 GCA_964581065.1 uncultured Loktanella sp.
TCCAGAGCCAGTTTTGTGACTGTCGCGGCTTCAGATCCCCAAACATCATCGAGACAACCGGGTAGATCCGTATAGGGCAACGACTTGCGGTGGTTCTTTGCGACATGCACTTTCGCGAGAGCCTGTTGAATATCCTGGGCCGGATTGTCCGTCCGCCAGCCTTGCGCAATGGCCCATTTCAAGACAGTGCCGATCCGTTGCCGCACCCTACGCGCAGTCTCATGCTTGTCCGTCCAGATTGGCGTCAGCACCGCAAGCACATCAGCCGCAGTGAGATCTGACACTTTCAGCTTACCCAGTCGGGGAAATGCATAGGTTTCGAGCGTAGACAGAAACTGTGCCGTATGCTTTGCGTTGCGCCATGTCGGCTTGTGGATCTCGTAGACCTTTCGGGCAGCCTCCTCAAAGGTAAGTGTCGCCTGCGCCTCTCTCTTGGCCCGCAGAGGGTCGCCCCCCTGCCGCGCCAGCTTCCGGTTTTCAATTGCCTGTTCGCGCACCTCAGCCAAGGGAACAAGCAAAGGTGAGCCCAAGCCGATTTCACAACGCTTCCCCCGAATGGTGATGCGTTGCACCCAGAAGCGCGAGCCATTGGGCTTCACAAGAAGATACAAACCGTGTCCGTCGAAGTATTTGCCCGGCACCTTCACGTTGCGCACAAATTGCGCGGTGAGTGCTTTTTGTGGTGCGCGGTTCAGGTGTGTGGCGATCATCCCCCAAATAAATTCAGGAATACCATAGAATATGGTAGCGCTTAGCGGACCTTAAAAGGCCCAAATCACTATATTTATTTGGTATTTTGGAACACTGAGGAACACCACGGAAAGGTGATAGGCGGACTTCGTCTCCGCCATCACACATCCGCTTGCGCTCATCTTGCCGTGACCATGGCGCTCAAGGCAGGCTGCCCGATCAAAGCCGCGGGGGCAACTCGGCCTACCCTCCGGCAGGTCCCAACATTTCCACCAATCGCGCCAACTCATCGGGGTCCAGAGATCGTTGCGAGGCGCCAAAACCCAAGGCGCCGTATTTTGGCGGGTAGGGCTTGCTCCGGCTACAGGATGCGTGAAACGCCGTGATCGCCGTCTCGCGCATCAGCGTCGGGAGTGTGCTGGCAGAGATACCACCGCCTGCCATGATCTCGATGCGACCCGCACTGCTGGCGTGCATGGCATTCAATCTTGCAATGCCGTCGACAGCCCTTGCTGCACCGCCGGATGTCAGAATGCGTTGTAATCCCAAGGCAATCGCCGTCTCGACGGCGCTGATCGGATCGGGCAGCACGTCGATGACCCGGTGCAGCGTGACATGCATCCCTTCTGCCGCCGACATCATCGCCTCGAGCGCGGGGACATCCAGCCTGCCGTCACGCTCGGCACCGATCACAATCCCCGCCAGACCCAGTTCACGCGCAGCGGCAATGCCGTGCCGGGCAATCGAGACGTCTTCTGCCGTCATCGTGAAATCGCCGCTTCTGGGCCTGATCAGCACATGGGTTTCCAGCCCCGAGGCCGCGGCAAAGGCCATCAGGCCGATATCCGGTGTCAGCCCGCCGACGTCCAATCCGGTGCAGAGTTCGATCCGGTCGGCAAGACCGCGGCAGGCAATCATGCCGGCGGCGCTTTCGACCGCGATCTCGAGCGTTCTACCGCTATTCTGCGGCATCATTCGCCTTCAGCGCTGCCACCATGTCGACAAGGCTGGTATTGGCGGCCAGATCGCTGTCTAGCATGATCACCTCGGACAGGCGTCTGCCGGTCAGTGCTGAAAGATCGGCGCGACCGACCACCCGCGCAGGCACTGTCACGGCCATGCGCAATGCCTGCTCCAGCGAGAGGCCGATCTTGTCGACCAGACGTTTCACACCTTCAGCTTGCGTCACATGGGCGCCCGCCAGATTGCCGTCGGCATTGACCAGCCGCCCGCCATCCAGACGGACATCCTGTCCGTAAAGATCAAAGTGGTCGGGCCCGCCGACCGTCGGCATCGCGTCCGAGACAAGGAACATCAGGTCGTCCGCAGGCCGCGCGCGCAGGGCCAATTGCACCATCCGGTCGTCTACATGATGCCCGTCGCAGATGATGCCCGAATGGATATGCGCATTGATGACAGCCCCCACCGCACCCGGCGCGCGGCCTGTCATGGGTGACATGGCATTGAACAGATGGGTCGCACAGGAAGCACCGGCAGCGATCGCAGCCTCGACCAGTTCTGCGGTCGCGTTGGTATGGCCGATCGAGACAATCGCCCCTGTCGCCGCCAAGGCGGTGATCTGGTCGGTCGTGGCCGCTTCGGGGGCAACGGTGATCAGCACCGGAATGCCCTTTCCGCGCAATCCGGCGACGACGGTCATTGTGCGGTCGTCCAGCGGGCGCACGCTGTCGCCCTTGTGCGTGCCACGCCGTTCCAATGAAATATGCGGGCCCTCGATATGCAGGCCGATGATACCCTCCATGGTGCGGGCGGCCATAACGGCGTCTGCTGCCTGCTCAAGCACCTCGGGGCTGTCGGTGATCACGGTCGGCATGATGGCGACCGTCCCGAACCGGCGATGAGCCTCGGCGATAACGGCGATCCCCTCCACGGTCGGCGTGGTATTCAACAAGACCCCGCCGCCTCCGTTCACCTGCAAATCCACAAATCCCGGCGTCAGACAGCCTTTCACTGCGACAGCCCCTTTGCGGATGGGTGCGATTTCGGTGATCCGGTCATCTTCGACGCGGACAGACTGCCCTGCGACGACAGTCTGACCGTCAAAGATCAGGTCCGGCGTGATCCAAAGGTCTTTCATGTCGTTTCCTCAAAGAAGTAGGGGGCAAGGGCGCATTCGATCTGGGCGTGGATCAGACGTTTGGCAAGAACGCCGGGGATGTGTTCAGCGCGGTCCAGCACGTCTTTGTCGAAGGCGGCTACCAGGTCCGTCTCGGCAATCCTATCGTCAATCCGGTCAAGCAGGTCAGCGACCGCAGCCTGCACGGACGGCACAGGCCAATAGTAGCGCACGCGGTCGGCAAGGCCAAAGTGGCGCTGGTGTTTCACCGTGGGGGCATCGCCGCTGTAGTGCCCCTGCCAATACGTGGGGTTGTCGCGCATGGCGGCCTCGACCACTTCAACCAGCGCGCCTTTGGTCTCGCCAAGCTGGTCCAGCGCATAAAGCGCCTTGCGATAGGCGAATGTCAGGGCAGGTCCGACCTTCTGGAAGGCAAAACCCAGTTCGGCCAGTCGCGGATAGACGGCGTCGTGCTGGTAGTCGGTGGAATGGGCCTCAAGACAGACGGTCGGACGGTCGGCGATGGCCTGTTTCAGCGCTGGATCGCGCGACATGGGCAGGTGGTGCACCGCTGTCGGGCTGAATTCGACCCCCGGCTGAACCACAAGCCCCCCGATCAGGTCTTTCATCTCGCCGAAGGCAGCGTCATGCGCGCCAAGCGTTGCGCGTGCGGCCTGCGGCGTCGTGGCGGGGATATCGCCGTCTTCATCGACGCGCGCGCCACCGGGGGGCGGCACCTCGGTGCCGACGACGAACATCAGATCAGCGTCGACCGAAACACAGGTGCGCGCCAGATCGGCCGAGCGTTCGGCGGTCAGGGCATCATCCAGTTGCGCGGCCTCTCCGGCACAGCCTTCCGAGCAGTCGAGATGGATCTTGGAAAAACCGGCGGCAACATAGTCGGCCACAAGCCTGCGGGCCTTCTCCATTGCCTGATCCGCCGCACCCTTGCGCCAGACCTGCGTGCCAAGGTGGTCGCCGCCGAACAGGATCGCGTCACGATCCGCCCCGATCCCATCGGCGATCCTGTGCACATAGGTGATGAAGTCGGCGGGCCGCATCCCCGTATAGCCGCCGTCCTGATTGACCTGATTGGAGGTGGCTTCGATCACCACAGGACGGCCCAAACGCATGGCAAGCCGCAGCGACGCTTCCAGCACATCCGGATGCGCCGAACAGACCGAAGGGATGGCGGCGGTGGCCCCTGCGCGGTTGCGCGCGATGATATTGCGAAGAACTTCAACCATTGGTGTGCTCCGCCCATGCCGCAATCGCGGCACCGCGCGCGCCGCTGGCATCACCGCCCTGCGCGGGCACAATTGGCACGGTGCCAAAATCGCCGATCTGCGCCTTGGCCGCGGCCGCGCGCAGATCATCGGTGATCCCTGTGATCGAGGACAGCCCACCACCAAGCACGATCACATCAGGATCGGCAATGAGGGTCAGTGTGTGCAAAAGTTCCGCCGCAAGCTCCAGCCAGAGCGTCCAGATGTCACGGCAATCGCCATCCCGCGCCGCTGCAATCTCGGGCGCGGTCATCTTGCGGCCCGTCATGTGCAGCGCCAACCGCTCTAACCCCGGTCCTGCGACATAGGTCTCGATACAGCCCCTGCGCCCGCAACCGCAGGTGAAAACCGGCAGATCATGTGCGGCAACGAGATGGGCGGGGGCCGCGATATGACCGAACTCACCCCCCATACCTGTCGGGCCGGGAATGAGAGCGCCATCAACAGCGATCCCGCCGCCGATCCCTGTGCCAAGGATCAGGGCCATCACGGTCCGATGCCCCTGCCCCGCGCCGCAGACCGCTTCGGAGAGGGCCAGCGCGCGGCAATCGTTGATATAGGTGATCTGCCGTCCGGTGGCGCGCGATATATCTGCGGGGAAAGGCTTGCCCGTCGCAGGCAGGTTGGCGGTCAGCGCCAGCCCCGTTTCGGGATTGACCAGACCGGCGGCACCGACGCCCACAGCATCCAGCGGACCGGCACCGGCCTCTGCCCAGGCGATCTGGCCCGCGACTGCCGCGACCAGTGCGTCATAGTCCTTGGGTGTCGGCACGCGGTTGCGGGCGACGGCCTGCCAGCCTTTGTCAAAGACCTGAACCTCGATCTTGGTTCCCCCGATATCGAGTCCGGCGCACCTCATCGGGCAACAGGGTAAAGTTTGACGCCGGACACAACGCGGCTGAGGGTGGCGCGTCCGACAAAAGGATCATCGACGTTCAGACCCAGC
>CAZOMZ010000007.1:6336-7778 GCA_964581065.1 uncultured Loktanella sp.
GTCAAAGAGGGCAAGTGCCGTCAGCAGCATTGTCGAGAAACTCGACGTCATGGCAAAGCCCGCGTCGTGGGTCGCGTCTGGCAGGACGATGACTTTGGTCGGCGCCTGCGATCCACGCGTGGCCAGAGCACTGTCTTTGTTGCAGGTGATATTCAGGCGCGGCGCGTCTGGGGCAAGCGCGTCAAGACAATCGAGGACACCCACCGTTTCTGCACTATTGCCCGAACGCCCGAAGTTGACGACAAGCGGACGGCTCTGCCCCAGATAATGCGCAGGGCGCGCGACGATATCGGTTGTCGGAATGCTGCGTGTCCCGTGTACGCTGGCGGCGATGATATCTCCGATATAGGCGCTGGTGCCCGCACCGCAGAACCATACCTCGTCACAGTCTTGCGCTGCGATCCAGTCGCGCAGGCCCGCGACATCCAATGCAGCACCCCAGTCCCGCCAGATCGCGGGTTGGCTGTTGATTTCGCGCCATGTAGCCCATGTGTCGAGGCGGTCTGTCATGTGGTCTTTGTCACTTTCGCGAGTGTTTTAGGCGCGTCGGGGTCCAGTCCGAGGGCCAGCGCGGTATTCAGGATGATCGGATACATCACCGCCAGCAGAATGGCAGCCGCCGCCGCGGGCGTCAGCCCCTCCAGCCCCAGATCGTCGGGACGGATGCGATAAACATCACAGTTTACACCGCGAAACCGTGCCTCGGCCTGATCGAGGCTGTTCTGGATGCTTGCCTCTCCCGTATCCAGCATCAGCACCATCAGCGGGTTGGTCGCCAGTTGCAGCGGGCCATGCAGCACCTCGGAACTGGAATAGGCTTCGGCATGGAGGGCGCAACATTCCTTGAGCTTCAGCGCTACTTCATGCGCTGCCCCGAAACCGGTGTCGCGGCCGATCACATAGACATGGCGGGACCGCAAGAAGGCGGCTTGCACCTCGCCCGCACGGGGGTGGTGGTGCGGAGTTCCCGCAATCGCGTTAAGCGAGGTCGCGACGAGGTCACCATAAGCGGGTTTCATCGCGGCCAGCAGGGCCATACCTGCCGCCACCGACCCGATCACAGATTTTGTTGCGGGCACCGCCAGTTCGGGGCCTGCGTCAATGGGCACGGTCAGATCGGCTACGGCCTCGACCGGACTGTCGGGTTGGTTGGTGATGGCCACGACCCGCGCGCCTGCCGCCTTCGCGCCACTGGCCGAGCGGACCAGATCATCCGAGGCCCCCGACTGGCTGATCACCAGCGTCAGGAAGCCCGCCATGTCAACGCCGCTGCCCACCGAAAAAACCGACGGTGGCAGCGAGGTGGCAGGCACGCCAAGTTCGCGCATGAATTCATAGGACAGGATATTGGCCGCCGCATCGGACGACCCGCGCGCAACGGTGTAGATCGCCTGTGGTGTTTCACCCGACAGGGCCGCAACATCCTGTGCCGCGGCGCGTGC
>CAZOMZ010000007.1:7878-25744 GCA_964581065.1 uncultured Loktanella sp.
CCAGACCTGCTTCGAGCGCGTCGACGACGCCCACGGGCAGACTGTCCGCCTCGCCCCGCAGAAAGGCCACGATGTCATCCACCATCATGTGATCCGCGCCATAATGGGCCGAGGCACGGGCGTCATCCATCTGCGTATAGTCGTGATCGGCAAGGATGCTGCCATCCCGCGCCGTGGCCCGCAGATAACCGCGCACGAAATCCCCTTCAGCCATGCCCAGCGCGCCCATCACACAGAAGCGGCGATGCTCGTCCGGCACGTTGAGGTTGGTGTGAAAGGCAAGACTTGCGCCGCTTTCATAGCGCAGGATCGCGGTCTGATAGTCGATAATGTCACCGTCCGAATGGAACGGGTCATCGACACTTTCCCAGACACTTGTCTTGCGGTGCATGATCTCGTTTTCCGCGTTCGAGGTGGGCGCATGGGCGGGGATGAAGGACTTGCGCCCGCCAAAGCTGGCCACCTGCACGGGACGCGAGCATGTGACCATGTTGTAGATGTCGATATCGTGGCAGCATTTCTCCAGCATGAAACCACCGGACCATTGCACCATCCGGCGCCAGTCGCGCATGAAGAAGGCACCGTGATAGGGGCCGATATGCTCGTTCGCCTCAAGGCTGACGATCGGGCCGAGATGGTCCAGCACGGCCCGTAGATCGACCATATGCTGCGAATAGCGCAGCACCAGTCCCACCATCACGCTGTCGGTACCGTGTTCGGCCAGCAAGGCAGCCAGTTCCATGGTTTCCGCGCGGGTTGTGACCACGGGCTTTTCCGTGAAAATCCGCACGCCTGCAGCAAGGCCCGCCTTGATGTGCTCCAGATGGAAGGCATTGGGTGACCCCACGAACAAGAGGTCCGGTTTGGCGCGCTCCAGCATTTCTTCGACGGTGTCGTAGCGGGGCGTGTCTTCGCCGATCATGTGCAGGTAGGTCGGTTGCGGATCATAGAAGCCAACGAACTCCGCCTCTGGCATCGCTTCCTTCATGATCGACAGAACATGGCCTGCCCGTAGCCCGATTCCGGTGGTGGCAATTCTCATAGCAGCAATCCGTCCAGTCAGGCGACAAGCGCCGGTGCAGCGGTGCGGCGCAGGACATCGCCTGACGCATCAAAGAGGTGGCAGTCTTCCGGTGCGACGGTCAGCGACAGGGGTGCGCCTTCGGTCACGCGGGCATCGCCCGGAAGCGAAGCGCAGAACCGCGTGCCACCGCCGATTGTGCCATAGGTGATCGAGACACCGCCCAGCCGTTCCAGCACATTGACCGAGATGTCAAAACCCCCGCTGCCCAGTTTGACATGCTCGGGCCGGATGCCGACCTCGACCTTGTCACCTTTGGCAACACCTGTAGCTTCAACCGGCAGCACCATCCGGTGACCGCCCGCCATTTCGACGGCGACACCGCCCGCATCCACACCCAGCACTGTGGAAGGGATGAGGTTCATATTGGGCTGGCCGATGAACGAGGCCACGAATTTTGTTTTGGGGTGGTGGTAGAGCTCCATCGGCGTGCCGAATTGTTCCACACGGCCACCGTTCAGAACGACGATGCGGTCGGCCATCGTCATGGCCTCGATCTGGTCGTGCGTCACATAGACCATCGTGGCATCAAGGCTGCGGTGCAACTGGCTAAGTTCCACCCGCATGTCGCCGCGCAGCGCCGCATCGAGGTTTGAAAGCGGTTCGTCAAACAAGAAAACCTTGGGGTTGCGCACAATCGAGCGCCCGATGGCGACCCGCTGGCGCTGCCCGCCGGACAGCTGCCCGGGCTTGAGTTGCAGCTTGTCGGTCAGCTGCAGGATATCCGCCGCGCGTTTGACCCGTTCGTCCATTGCGGGCTTGTCCATCTTCTGAACCCGCAGCGGGAAAGCGATGTTTTCATAGACGCTCAGGTGCGGATAAAGCGCGTAGGACTGGAACACCATGGAAATACCACGATCGACTGGATGGGCGTCGCTCACATCCTCGCCGCCAATAAAGATCTGGCCTGATGTCGCCTCTTCCAGCCCTGCGATGATCCGCAGCAGCGTGGATTTACCGCAACCCGAGGGGCCGACGAAGACGACGAATTCCTTGTCCTCGATCGCGAGGCTGATGTCGTGCAGCACTTTGGCCGCGCCGAAGGACTTGCTGATGGAGGTAAGATCAAGGGTCGCCATGTCAGGTGTTCCGTTCGTCTTTTTGGATTGGAATTGAGCCGGGGCAGCAGCGCGACACCGCCGCCCCGGTCAGGGAGGTAACCTAGAGAGCGTCTTCCAGCTCTTCGCCGGCAATCGTCACCAGATTGTCGACAGTGTCGTCTTCAAGGATGATCCCCTGCACCATGTTGGTGAAGACCGACTGCAGCGACTTGAAGTCCTCCAGCAGCGGCTCTGGGCCACCGGTGGCGATAGAGGCCGTGAAGACAGGCCAGACGCCTTCGTCATAGTAGACTTCATCCCAGCCCATCGCCTTGTAGTCGAGGATCGGCGTCAGACCCCAAGAGCTGTCCAGATCATACTGGCTTTCGCCTGAAGTGATCCGCTGGGCCAGTTCATGCGCCAGTTCTTCGTGGCCCGAACCTTTGAACACAACGATCGAGTCGGTGATCAGGATCGATCCGCTTTCACCGGACGGACCGGCGGGCACCGGAACAACAATCTGGTTGATGTCTTCGTTATGCTGGCCGTAGCCCCAAGGGCCCTGCACATACATCGCGATCTGACCGTCATTGAAAAGATCCTTCAACTGGTCACGTTCCCAAGCGGTTGGCCCCTCCTGAGCGACCGAAGCCAGACGGCCATAGAATTCCAGCGTCTCGCGCGTCTGCTGGCTGTCGAGCATGTTTTCGCCGGTCGCGGAATCAATGACCACGCCACCGTTGGAGTAGAGGTAGTTCAGGAACTGGTGCATCGTGTTGTCAAAGTCCTTGCCAGCAAGGCCGATGCCTGCAGCGTCGGTATTGTCGACGACACCTTTTGCCATCGCATACATGTCGTCCCATGTGGCGGGCGCTTCACAGGCCTGACCGGAGGCTTCGACCAGATCGCAGTTGATATAAAGCGCCTTGGTCGAGAACGCGTGGGGATAGCCCCACTCCTGCCCTTCGATTGTCACGGTGGACAGCACGCCGCCCTGATAGATGACGTCATCGCTGATCTGTGCAGGCACGATCAGGTCGTTGTTGGCCAGCTGGCGCAGCGTGCGCGAGCCCATATAGGCAATGGACGGCGGGTCACCGGCGGCGGCCAGTGTGAGCGACTTGTCCTGACATGTGCCCCACGGCACGGCTTCGAGGTTGACGGTCACGCCGTCGTGGTCGGCCTCGAACTGATCGACGACGGCCTGGTCGGCTGCACGGACTTCGCCGCCGCACATGATAAAGTGCAGCTCGGTTGCGTGGCTGTCAGCGAGGGCCATGCTTGCCCCGCTGGACAAGAGTGCTGCCCCGAGTGTGAGTTTGATAAGTTTCATTGGTAGTCTCCCTAGTTGGTAGTCAGGTTGGTTATTCTTTGACCGCGCCAGCGGTCAGACCGGCGACGAGGTATTTCTGCAAGAAGAGGAAAATCAGCATGACCGGCAGGATGCCTGTGAGGGCCGCAGCCATCATCTGGTTCCACGTGACATCCTGATAGCCGATGAATTCAAACAGGCCCGCGGGCAAAGGCTGCAACTCGCGCTGCTGGTTGAAAGTGATCGCAAACAGGAACTGCTGGGCGTAGGCGCCGATGAAGACGGCCACACCGACCACGATCAGACCGGGCGTCGCCAAAGGCAGCACCACGCGGCGCAGCGTATACATCCGGCTGGCACCGTCGACATAGGCGGCCTCTTCCAGCTCGCGCGGGATCTTTTCAAGGTAGGTGCGCAGCAGCCAGATGCCCGTCGGGATCAGGAAGGCCACGCCGGGCACGATCATGGCCCAGTAGGTGTTCAGCAGGCCCAAGGTGCGCAACACACGGTAAAGCGGGATCAAAAGCACCGCACCGGTAAACATGTTGACGCCCAGAAAGATGCCCAAGGTCGCATTCTTGAACGGAAAGTCCAGCCGCGCATAGGCATAGGCCGCAGGCACCACGAAGATCATCGTCAGCAGCGTCACCATCGACGCAATGAAGATCGAGTTCATGATATAGCGCCCCAACAGCGGCACCGTCTCCCACATGTCGCTATAGGCCTGAAAGCTGAAGTCATCCGACCAGAACTGGTAAGGGCTGCGGAAGAGATGCTCGAGCGGGCGCAACGAGGCCATGAACATCTCGAAAAAGGGCAGCAGGATGAAGGTGAGAAAGACCAGAATGGCCGCATAGATGCCGACAATCTGGAGCTTGGTGTAACGGTCCATCATTTCTTGCCGCTCCCGTAGTATTTGTTCACCTTGTTCAGGAAGAAGAGGTAGATCAGGCTGAAGACGCCCAAGAGCACCACAATGATCACCGCGCGCGCCGACCCTTCGCCGAATTTGAAGTTGCCGATGGCGGTCTTGTAGGTATCGACAATCAGGGTGGTCGTGGCGCTGCGGGGGCCGCCTTCGGTCAGGATCCAGATGATCTCGAAGCTGTTGAAGGTGAAAATGGCTGACAGCAGCGACATGGAGACGATCACCGGCATGATCTGCGGAATGGTGATCCGGCGGAACCGGTACCAGCGCGAGGCCCCGTCCACATAGGCGGCCTCATAAAGATCACGCGGCACGCCCTGCATGGCGGCAAGAAAGAACAGCGTCACCATCGGCGTGCCGACCCAGACGTCTGCAACCACGGCAGAATAGAAGGCCGAACGCTTGTGGGCGAGGAATTCGAACGGGCCGTCCGTGATGCCCAACCCCATCATCGTGCCCGACAGCACGCCGAAGTAGCCGTTATAAAGCCACAGCCAGCCGATCATACCGATCGCCATGGGGATGACCCAGGGCGGCATGACCAGCACGCGGAACAGGGCACGCCCCGGCACAGCGGCATTGAGCAAGGTCGCCCCGATCAGCCCGATCACCAGCTTCAGCGCAACCGACAGGAACATCCAGTAAAAGGTGCGGATGATCGTGCCGTGAAAGCGGCGGCTTTCGAGAAGCTCCTGATAGTTGGCAAGGCCCACGTATTCCTCGCCACCCAGACCGGCCTCCATGAAGGACAGGCGGATGGTCTCGGCCAGCGGCCAAGCGACGATCACGGCTATAAAGAGCATCGCAGGGCCGATCAGAAGCCAACCAAAGACACTTTCCGGCATGCTGCGCTTGCGCGCCGACACGGCGCTGAGGTCCGCTGTCTGGGCTGTATCTGTCATCTGGTCCCCGTTGGCATTGGCGAAGCGAATCGCCTTCTTGCATCTACGGTAACCCAGATTCATCTTTTTGCTACCAATATAATACCAAAATTCAGCACCGGAATTTTCTCTTTGTTTTGTTGGGATTTATTGCCTATGCTCACAGTGAAAATCGACACAAACACAGATTTTGGTATTATAATTTGATACCAGGACAGGACCGCAAATATGGCCGATCTCGCCGAGGAAATGATCCCAGCCAAATGGCACCGCAAAGGCGGTGGGCCGCGCTATGCCCAGCTTGCGCGCCATATCTCCGAACTGATCCGCGCCAAGGAAATCGCCGCCGGTGACCAGCTTCCGGCTGAACGTGAACTGGCCGAACTGACCGGCGTCAGCCGCGTGACCGTGCGCAACGCGATTGCCGAACTGGTCTCGACCGGCATGGTCGAACAGCGGCGCGGTGCGGGATCGTTCGTGCGCCCGCAGAGCGAAAGGTTCGAACAGTCCCTGTCCTCGCTGGTCTCGTTCACCGAGAACCTGCAGGCGCGCGGCATCGAATCCTCCAGCCGTATTCTGCTCAAGGGTCTGTTCCGCCCCACACCCACGGAAACCACCATTCTTGGGCTGACGCCGGTGCAGCAGGTGGCCCGCGTGCACCGCTTGCGCAGCGGTGATGGCGTGCCGATGGCGCTTGAATACTCCTCACTGCCCGGAGACATCCTGCCGCGACCCGACAAGATCGAGCGGTCTCTTTATGAGGTCCTGCGCGCGCGCGGCACCGCCCCGGTTCGTGCAATCCAGCGTGTGTCGGCGATCAATGCCTCGGCGCCGGTGGCCGATCTGTTGCAACTGGCCGAAGGCTCGGCCGTCTTGCAGATCGAGCGGACGGCCTACCTCGCGTCCGGTCGCCCCATCGAATTCACCAGCGGCATCTACCGCTCGGATGTCTATGACTTTGTCTCTGAACTCAAACTGGACTGACCCATGAAGTACAACTGCCGCATTGTGGGGGCCGAGATGATCTGCACCCTGACATCTGACCGCGATCTGGTGGCCCCTGTATTTTGCTGCGCGGCCATGGCACCGCTTGCAGTTTCTGCGGGCGGGGTGCTGAAGACGGGGATCGGGGGCTATAGCGAGATCACACTCCCCGATCTGCGTGCAGGCCAGAGGCACGAACTGCGCCTGCACTATGCTGACGGCTATCAGCCTGCGAACCGCGCATGGATGCCGATGGGCCCCTATCTGGAGACCGCAGAGGGGATCATCACGCTGCCCCCGACACCCACAGGGCGGCACGTGCCACCTGCAGCGGCGCCGGAACCCTTTGACGGGCTGCCGATCCTGCCGCAGCCGACCAAATGGGAACCCTCGAAGGGGCATCTGGCAACCAATGGCTTTGCCTGCTCTGATGGTGCTCTTCAGGCGGTCGCGGACCTTGCTACGCGACAGGGGATGGCATTTGCCGGCCCGACTCCCGTGGAGCTGATTGACGCCGACCTGCCGCCGGAAGCCTATGTGCTGACCATCACAGGCGATGGCGTCACCATCGCTGCCAGCGGTTATGGCGGGCGGTTTTATGCGGGCATCACCCTTTTGACGCTACTTCAGCAAGGTCCCCTGCCCTGCGGCCAGATCACCGACACCCCTCGGTTCGGCTGGCGCGGCCAGCACCTCGACACCGCGCGGCACTACTATCAACCCGACACCATCCTCGCGCTGCTCGACCTGATGGCGCTCTTGAAGCTGAACCGGTTTCACTGGCATTTCGCCGACGACGAGGCATTCCGGCTCGAAATCAACGGATTGCCCGACCTCTGGCAAGGGTCAGCCATACGCGGCAAGGGCCACAAAGTGCCCGGCATTTTTTCCGCCGCCCCCGAGGCAGGTGGCTGCTATCTCAAATCCGACGCACGGGCGATCATCGGCCATGCCAAGGCGCTCAACATAGAAGTCCTGCCCGAGATCGAGGTGCCCGCCCATGCTTTCGCGATGGCCGCCCTCTATCCCGACACCCGCGACCCCGATGACACGGGCAAGGAACGGTCGGTACAGGGCTACAATGCCAACGTCATGAACCCCGCCATGCCACGCAGTTGGGAAATCTGGGAAACGCTGGTGACCGAGATCGGCGCGCTGTTCCCCTTCGGGCATATCCATCTGGGCTGTGACGAACTGCCGGAAGAGACATGGATGGGAAGCCCCAAGGCCCGCGCGCTGATGGCAGCGGAAGGGCTGGAGACCACGAACGACCTGCAAGGCTGGACCATTGCCAAACTGGCAGGCTTTGCCGTCAAGCAGGGGTTACGGCCTGCCGCGTGGGAAGAAGCCGCGCGCGGCAATCAGGGCGGCATCGGCCATGATGCGATCCTGTTCAGCTGGACCGGACAGGGACCTGGGATTGAAGCCGCCCGCGCGGGGCATAACGTCGTGATGTGCCCCGGTCAGCATGTCTATCTCGACATGGCCCACACGAGCGACCGCGACGACTGGGGCGCAAGCTGGGCCGCCTTCATCGACCTGCCCGACACGATCGCTTGGAACCCTGTCCCCGACCCCGCGATTGCGGAACAGATCATCGGTGTGCAGGGTGAGTTCTGGTCCGAGTTCACAAGCGAGGACCATATGCTCTGGCCGATGCTGATGCCGCGCATGCTGGGGGTCGCTGCGATGGCATGGCAGACAAAGCAACCGGATATGGCAACCTTGGGTCCGCTCTCGACACGGTATCAGGTCGACCGGTCGGGCAAAGTCTCTGTGCTGGGTTCAGGCGGTGTTGCACGAGAATGACCCGCGGGGCAATTCTCGGGATGTCCCTGCTTTCGCGATGAGGTGCTCTCACACGGTCTGACGCGTCCAGCGGGCGAAACCGAAACCGGCGAGAAAGCAAAGCACCTCGCCCAGCGTCGTGACAATCCGCAAGAGAACGGCTGCAATCAGGACCTGCTCGGGTGTGCTCAAGGGGGCCAGGGCCGCGACCAGAACCGCCTCTCGCACGCCAATGCCGCCGGGGACACCCGGGGCGAAGTAGCCTGCGACCCAAGCCACCAACCCGACCACCATGACAAGCGCGGGCATGCCAATGCCGATCATCATGGCGACGGCTGCAAACACAGCCGCATAGATCAGCATGAATGCTGTGGCAAAACCAATCGGCCAGAGAAAGCGGCGCGCGGTTGCGGCACCGAAAAGCCCGCTGCGCAAAAAGCCAAGCATCAAAGCGACCACACCAAGCAATGCGGCTGCATAGCTGACCAGCAGCCCACCTGACAGGAGCGCACCTGCAACAAAGGGCGACAAAAGCAGGATCGCCGCACCCGCCCCGACCGGTGTGACGATCAGTTCGGTGAGCGTTGCCTTGCCAATCGCGCCATCGCCAAGCGCCCCACCCCGCAGCCATGCCGCACGGCCAATGATATGGGCCACATTGCCGGGGATGTAGCGCGCCAGTTGTGTCGCCGTCAGAGACAGATAGCTCTTGTCGCGGGCAACCGGGCCAAAGGCGTTGAGAATCCTGTGCCAGCCCTCTGCCAGCAGAAACAGATTTGCCGCGTAGACAATCGACAGGGCCAGCAACCCGATCGCCACGGGGCGGCTGGGCCGCCATGCGCCAAGGTCGGCCCAATACTCCGCCGAGGCTGCCGCAAGATACCAGAGCGATCCAAGAACCAGCCCGAAGCCGGCCAATCTGATCAGGGTCGTGCGCGACAAAGGGCTTCTCCTACCTGCGCGGAAGACGCAGGAGGGTCGTCTCGTCGGAATAGGGCAATGTCGGGGTCAGACCCTTGAGGACTCGTGCGTCGAAATCGCTGCCTTCAATCGCCCGCCGGTAGCGCTGGCGGTGCGAGTTGTCGAAGACAATCATCCCGCCCTCCGCCAAGGCGCCCTTGGCATGCTGCAGGCAGGCAGCGCGCACGCGGCCATCAATGACGATCACATCAAAGGGACCATCGCGATGCGTTTCGATTGCCCGCGCATAGGCTTCGAACGACTTGCCGCCCTCGCCCGCTTTCTCGGAGACATAGATCGGATCAGACGCCGGCAGGCTTTCTGTCTGCACCAGCGTGAGGCTTGTCTTGCCCGCAAGACCAAGCCCGTCGAGACAGGACTGGACGCGGGCATGCCAGCCTTCATGGTGTTCGACACTGGTCACTTGTGCGGCACGGCGGGCCAGCCAGACGGTGCTGGCGCCGGAACCGAATTCAAACACACGGGCGTCGGGGCGGCTGGCCAGAAAGGCATCGACCTCGTCAATCGCGGCATAGGTCCACCACGGCACGTCAAGCGCGATCATGCCTTCGATGTCGTAGATGCTGAAAAGACTGCGCACCCAATGTGCGGTCCGCGAGGTCTTTGCCTTACGGTCCAGTAACTTGACGAGACCGGTCGCTTTCAAAAGCGCACCGATGGCGTGCATCAGCCGGACGTAGAGTGATTTCAGAAAAAGCATCAGCTGCGCTCCGCTTGCTGTCGTTGGGTTGCATAGGCTGCACGAGGGTCCTGACAGACCCGCAACAGGTCGTCACCAGAAAACCCCTTTCTGGCCGCTTGCTCTGAACAGAACGCAAAGGGCCAGATTTCGGTGACGGCACCGGCGCGCTCCATAAAGTACAAACGATATCCGTTTGCCGTGCCAAGGTTGAGGACCCCACCAAGCATGATGACAATCGCGATGATCCTGACCTGCGACTTTGTCTTTGCGACATCGGATGCGAAACGCTGCGACCGGCCCAACAGCCAGATGATCGAAAGGACGGCCAGAAGCGGCCAAAGGTCGATATGGTAGCGTAGGGTAATCGTGCCATAGGCTGTTGTCAGGATAGCCGAGGCACCAAAACCGATAATCGGGACGGTCATCATCGACCACGCGCGGCGTCCGGCACCCGGACTCGCCGCCGCGGCGAGGAACCAGACAAGCCACAAAGCCGCAATCCCGCCACCGGGCCCTTCGATCCGGACAAAGCCGAGGCTGTCTCCGGTCACGGACCCGTGCAGGTTTCGGGCCGCCTGACTGGCATGAGGCGCAAGCACGGCGGGCGGCTCGAAGACATAGAATGCCGCATTGGGCAGCACGCGTTGCAGATTGAACCGGCCGTGTTCGACAAATGCCGCCGCACGGGGGCTTTGTGGGTCTTCATATCCCCAGTAGGTCGTCCCGTATTGCAGCGGCCCTTCGGCGAATGTCCCGTGGGCACTGCCCGCAGCACCCGCCCGATATGCGTTGGCGCCCAGGTAAGACAGACCACCGGCCCCGAGAATGGCAAGCACCAGTCCCGCCCTGACCCAGGTCGCAAGCCTGCCTTTGTCGGCCAGCCGGAACAGTCCGATACACACAACCAGATAGAGCCCGACTGCAATATTTGGCCGTGCGTGCACCGCCAGAGCCGCAAGAACCGCCATCCAGATCAGCGCCGTCCGAAAGGTCATCCGTCCGGTGACAGCCAGAACCCACAGCAGGATCACCCCGCCGGCACAGGCATAAGCGACCGCAATCGGTTCGTGGTAAAGCGAGATGTTCGAGACAACAACCAAGCCCGCGCCGCCAATCCAGACGGCTGCGGCGAGCAACGCGATCCAAACCGCTGCACCCCTGCCTGACGCGGCAAACATAGGGGCGACTGCAAGAAAGAATGCACGATGGTAGGCCAATGTGCCCAGCGTTCCCCAAAACCAGATCGAGAAGAACCCCAAGGGTGTCGTGGCCGGGTCTACGAACGGATAGGCCAGCACCCTTGTCAGCAGCGGTGCAAACCCGTGATAGAGATACCCCACACCTTCCGGCGTAAAGTGCCCTTCATAGCGCAGCACCCGTGCGGGCAAATC
Organism: uncultured Loktanella sp.; assembly: GCA_964581065.1. Taxonomy (GTDB): domain Bacteria; phylum Pseudomonadota; class Alphaproteobacteria; order Rhodobacterales; family Rhodobacteraceae; genus Yoonia. Next base: position 18,947 of record CAZOMZ010000007.1, read on the forward strand.
GAGCCGCCCTTCAAGCATGGCAAGAAACGCCTCGTCATAGAGGCTCCAACCAAAGTTGCGGACGTCTCCTGCCTGTAACAGGCCAAAGACCCAGACAGCATAAAGCGCAACGCCGACAAGCGCCGACACCAGCCAAGCCCGTTCGAGCGACTGCGGCTGACGCTGTTCGGCTTCTTGCATCGTCACTGGTCTTTTTTCGACTGTTCTGTCTTGGCCAACGCCAGTTCAATCTCGCGGATTTTCACCAGTGCCGTTTCTGCCAGCTGGCGGTTGGTGGCGATTGTATCGCTGAGAAAGGCCACCAGCATCGTGACATAGCCGATCACAAGGAACGCCCCTCCGATGATCAGAGATTGAAGGTGCCCGTCCCCTTCGCCGATCATGTAGAAATAGAGAAACCGGATCACCGGCGCGATCCCGATTGCCAGCATCACCAGTCCGGCAACAAGAAACGACCGCAGCGGCATATACATGATACAGCTGCGCAGAACGGTGATCAGCTGCTTGCGGACAAACTGCAGGGTCGAGTTGAAGAGGCGGGATTTGCGTGTTGCAGGGTTCGTCTGGACCGGCACGGATTTGATCGTCAAACCCTTGCGCCCCGCATGGATGAGCGTTTCGATCGTGTAGCTGAAACGGGTCATCACATTGATCTGCAAGGCTGCATGCCGCGAATAGGCGCGAAAGCCCGTTACAGCATCCGCGGCCTCGATCCCCGCAAGCTGCCGCACAACGGCGCTGCCAAAGCGCTGGAGAAACCGCTTGGATTGCGAGAATTCCTTGTTCGCTCCGGGCTTGCGGTCGCCCAGAACGATATCCGCCTCACCATCGACAATCGGTTTCACCAGATCAGGGATGGAAGACCCGGCATATTGGTTGTCTCCATCGGTGTTGACGATGATATCCGCGCCATTGCGCAGGGCGTTTTCGATCCCGGACTGGAACGAAGTCGCCAGCCCTTTGTTGCCCTTGTTCTTGACGATCAGGTCAACGCCCAGCTTCTCGGCAACCGCGATGGTCGCGTCGGTGGACCCGTCATCAATGACCTGAAGGACAATCTCGGAGATCCCCGGGATTTGCTTTGGCAGGTCGCCAATGACGTCTGGCAGCGTCTCTTCTTCATTGTAGCAAGGAATTTGAATGATCAATTTCATGCCGGCTGCCTGCGTTGTTTCTTCTTTGCCTGTCCTCGCGGAGAGACCTGTTCCTGCGTGCGAGTTTGGCATGATATGACGCTGGTCCTCAATTCAATATGCATCTGGACCCGAGACGCGAAACGGTCTGCCTTACTCGAAATGACTTGGCCCCATTTGGCCCCTTATTGCCAACATGCTGCAACAGAATAAGCCTGTCCGCGCCAAGAGAGAGGGATTTGTGTGGGGGATTTGCCAGCATTTGCGGTGCCTGCCCGACAAATCCGGGGCGTCTTACCCGTGCAGGGCCGCGACCGTCTTGAGAACCGAAAACCCGTAGAGGGCCTCAAAGCCTTTTTCACGGCCATGCCCGGACAGGCCCGTGCCACCAAACGGCAATTCGACACCGCCACCCGCGCCGTAGTTATTGACAAAGACCTGACCCGCCCGCAGCGCCCGCGCCATGCGCATCTGCCGCGCGCCATTCTCGGTCCAGCATGAGGCGACCAGCCCGTAGTCCGTGCCATTGGCAATTGCGATGGCCTCGGCTTCGTCCGTAAAGGGGATGATCACCTGCACCGGCCCGAAGATTTCGTCCTGCGCAAGACGATGGTCGGGGGCGACATTGGCGAAAAGCGTCGGCGTGACATAGGCCCCGGCTTGCGGTGCACCCTCGGCAATCTGCCCCCGCGCAGCGGTCTCAAGATCGGCCCCTTTGGACAGGAACCCTGAAACGATCTCTTGCTGCCGGTGTGACACCAATGGACCGACATCAAGATCATCCAGAGCCGGCCCTGCCCGCAGCGCCGCATAGCGTTCCGCCATCATCTCGGTTACCTGATCAAGAACGCCACGCTGCACCAGAATGCGCGATGAGGCCGAGCAGGTCTGCCCGCCGTTCTGAATGCCCGCATTCACAAGAAAGGGCAGTGCTGCATCGAGGTTTGCGTCGTCAAACACCACTTGCGGGGATTTGCCTCCCAGCTCCAGCGTGACCGGCACAACGTTGGCCCCTGCCGCCTGCTGGATCAGTTTGCCAACACCGACCGACCCCGTGAAAGAGATATGCTGCACACCACTATGGCCTGCCAAAGCAGCCCCCGCCTCGGCCCCGAGGCCCGGCACGACATTCAGCGCGCCGTCAGGCAAACCCGCCCTGCGGGCCAGTTCGGCAAAGGCCAGCGCTGTCAGGCAGGCTTCTTCAGCAGGCTTGAGAACGCAGGCATTGCCCATTGCGAGGGCCGCACCGACAGAGCGTCCGATGATCTGCATCGGGTAATTCCACGGGATGATATGTCCGGTTACCCCATGCGGCTCGCGCAGGGTGTAGACGGTATAGCCGTCAAGATAGGGGATCGTGGCCCCGTGCACCTTGTCGGCCGCACCGCCATAGAATTCCATGTAGCGTGCAAGGGCGACAACATCCGCACGCGCCTGTCTCAGCGGCTTGCCGACATCAAGCGCCTCCAGCCGCGCGAGTTCCTCGGCATGGTCCTGAACAAGCTGGCCAATACGAAAGAGGACCCTGCCCCGTTCGGCGGCTGTCGCCTTGCCCCACGGACCACGCAACGCAGCCGATGCCGCTGTCACCGCGGCGTCGATATCCGACGCTGTCCCTCGCGCGATATTGCACAGGACAGTGCCATCAGACGGATTGGTCAAAGAAAGGGTCGCGCCGCCTTCAGGTGGCACCCAAGCCCCTGCGATCAGGCAGAGGCTTGGGTCGATTTCAAGTGGTCTGACGGTCAAGACAGCCCATCCCCCTCGCTAGTTGCCGTAGGCGACCGACGGTAACCACGTCACAAGGGCCGGGAACTCGAAGACGATGAACAGTCCCAAGAGCTGCAACAGCACAAAGGGAATGACGCCCTTGTAGATATCCGCAATCGTCACACCCGGCGGGCAAACGCCCTTGAGATAGAACAGCGCAAACCCCACAGGCGGTGTCAGGAACGACGTCTGTAGCGTCACCGCCACAAGGATCGCAAACCAGGTTACCACCGGCTCTTGCACCTGACCGAAACCCGGGATGTCGGCTTCAAGACCAAGCCCCTGAACGATCGGGAGCATCAGCGGCATGATGATGATCGTGATCTCGATCCAGTCCAGCAAGAAGCCCATCAGGAATACGATGAACAGGATGAAGAGAATGATCATGTAAGGGTCTTCAAAGACGGACAGCACCATACCTTCGATGATCTCGTCGCCGCCATAGCGGCGCAGGATGAAGGCAAAGAAGTTCGCCGCAAGGAAGATACCGACGATGTAACCGGAGGTATTCAGCGTCGACCGGCTGACCTGCTTGAGCACTGTAAAGTTCAACCGCCCGTTAAACAGCGCCAACAAGGTTGCACCCAAAGCACCCAGACCCGACGCCTCGGTCGGCGTGGCGATGCCCGCAAAGATCGAGCCCAAAACCAGCAGGATCAGCAGCATTGGCGGAACAACAGCCAGAAGCACTTCTTTGACAACCGGCCAACCCACTTCTTCGGACTTTTCAGGCGCCGGCATCGCATCAGGACGGATCAGACCATAGATGACGATAAAGGTAATATAGAGCGCACCCAGGATCAGCCCCGGAAACAGCGCGCCCATGAACAGATCACCAAGGCTGATCGCCAATTGGTCGGACATGATCACCAGCATGATGGATGGCGGGATCAGGATGCCAAGTGTCCCCGCCGAGGCGATTGTGCCTGTGGCAATGGGTTTGGAATAATTCTGCTGCATCATTGCGGGCAGCGCCATCACACCCAGAAGGGTCACAGAGGCACCGATAACACCAGTGGACGCAGCAAGGATGATCCCGATCAACAGCACTGTCAGCGACAGGCCGCCGCGCAATCCGCCGAACAGCTTTTGCATCGAATGCATCATCCGCTGGGCGACACCGGATTGATCCAGCATCAGGCCCATGAAGATAAACATGGGCAGCGCCACAAGCACCGGGTTGTTGACCGTGCTGCCGAAAATCCGCCCTGAAAGCGCACTCAGCCTTTGATAGTTGATGCCGGTCCGGTCGAACTCGATCACATCACGGAAGAAGCTGCGATACGGATCCAGAAAGACTTCGGCGATCACGACGAAGACCAGACTGACACCGACAAGTGCCATCGCGACCGGAATGCCCCGGAAGAGCATCCAGATAAAGGTGAGGAACATCGCAATGACTGCGATTTCGTTCAGCGTCAGAAACTGCCCAATAAATTCCAACATAACTTACGCTCCGGACTTGCGAGACGAGTCCAGGGCACGCAGCACAAGAACAAGGACAGGGGTGATAATCAAAGCAGCAATGACCGTATAGGTGATCTCGTAGTTGCCAAATTCGAGCTCTCCAAAGGCCGCCCCGCGACCGATGTCGCGGCTGCTGGCGCCTTCTTCAGCGGTCATCCACATGATCAGATAGAGGCCATAGTAGATCGTCAGGTTGATCAGCAGGAATGTCGCGGGGAACGTCGCCCACAGCTGCCGCCAGAGCTTTGGCGGATGCAGCCGCGCAAGGTTGCGCTTGACCGCAAACCAACAGGCGATCCCGATGATGATGAAAGCAAAATTGGTAAAGCTCTTGATGATCCACTGATTGTGCAAACCGTTCGGGCTGCTTGACCCTTCGTCAGCGCGCAAGGATGCCAGTGCGTAGTCATAAGTCACATCCCACGACAGGATGACGAACGGCAAGAACAGCCAGCCGATCGAAAAGATATTGATCCGCGTCTTTTTCTCTTCCGGGAAACCGTCATAAAGAATATCGACGCGCACATGGCTGTCTGTTGTGACGGCATAACCGACCCCCATCAGAACCGCCGCGCCATATAGCCACCACTGCAGGTCGTCGAGCCAAGCCTGGTTATGGCCCATGTTGCGCAGGATCACCTGCGCCGTGATGACCAGCATCAGGACCGGGAACAGCCAGGCCGCGAGGTTCGAGAGGTGGACGATAAAACGGTCACCACGGTTGTGCTCGGCACGACCCACTTCGCCGGGATCCGATACCGCGACTATTTCCTCGACTTTGTCCATAATGACAGGCCCTTCCAGTCTTGCATGCCCTCAAGAAAGGGGCAGCGTCGCCGCCGCCCCTTTTGTTCATTTTCTAGGTCACGCGCTTAGTTGCGCGGACGTGGCAGGTAGATGTTGTTCGACCAGATCTTGTAGCCTGCACGGTATTCCTGAAGGTCAGCCCAGACTTCGGCAAAGAACGGATCTTCGGCAGCAAGTTCAGCCGCAACTTCGTTCCAGGTGGACTCGAAGACATCGAGCATTTCCTGTGGCCACTGACGGTTGGTCACACCGAATTCGGCTTCGTTGGCAGCCATCGCAGCAAAGTTCTTGGCTTCACCTTCTGCAAAGTTGGTGGTGATGTTCGCCAGACAGGCCATTTCGATCTGGTTCTGGGCCATCTCGTCCAACTCGTCCCAGCGGTCCTTGTTGATCAGCAGTTCAAACAGGGTCGCAGGCTGGTGCCAACCGGGGAAGTAGTTGTTGGACGCAATGTTGTAGAAGCCCAGACGCTGGTCGATCAGCGGCATGGAGAATTCTGTCGCATCGATCGCACCACGCTCAAGTGCAGGGAAGATGTCGCCCGCGGCCAGCAGAGAGGTGGACACGCCCAGACGCTGCATGACTTCAGCACCCAGACCGAAGAAGCGCATGTTCAGACCTTCAAGGTCTTCGATGCTGGTGATTTCTTCCTTGAACCAGCCAGAGGTTTCAGGCGCGATCACGCCGCAGTGCATGACTTTCACGTTGTAGCCGTTTTCGTCATACATCCGCTGGAACAGCTCGGCGCCGTCATCATAAAGAACCCAGCCAAGGAATTCGCCAGCTTCGGGGCCAAAGGGCACAGCAGCAAAGAGCGAGGCAGCTGTGATCTTGCCCTGCCAGTAGCCGGATGTGGTGTAGGCTGCGTCAACCGAGCCTGCGGAGACCGCATCAAGCGCTTCAAGGGCCGGCACCAACTCGCCCGGATCGAAGTGTTCGAACTCAACCTCGGTCGAGATACCGTTGATCTTGTCGACAAAGTCGGTCGCCGCCGTGCCGAGAATGGGCAGGTTGCGCGAGAATGCTGTCGTCATCTCGAAGACTTCTTGCGCCTGCGCGGCGCCACCGGCCGCCATCGAGACAGCAAGGCTTGCTGCGATTGCCTTGGTTTTCATGAATTTTCCTCCCAGAAGACCCGCCATTTAGGCCGTGGTCAGTTACAATGCGACACCGCCAATCCACGGCACCGCCTCAGATTATTTCGGTCTGAAGACCGTGCTAGACATAAAAGACTAGCGCGGATTTGATCTGCATCAAAGAGCCGCAGGCAAAACTAACAAAATCGGCCCATTTGGCAAGATTTTTTTACCAATTTGCAGAATCGTAAGACAAAGCACGGCACATCTGACACCTGCGCCGCGAATAACCCTGCAGACAATACGTGGCTTACCCCCTTTGGATGCAATTCAGGATTGTCGGCGGAACTAAATAGCCGCAAGAAATCGTCTGAAACTGGCGTGACGGGCCATATGGAGATTAAAGCGGTTTCCTCGTTGCCGAGACTGCTGCATTTGTGATTTCGCTGGCGCGTTTACCTCTCGTGTCTCCCTTTGATTGCGTTTGGGTTGCGCAATTTGGGACGGAAGAATGCACTTGGGGGTTGCTGTCGGAGGATTGCAAT
>CAZOMZ010000008.1:0-21051 GCA_964581065.1 uncultured Loktanella sp.
GTGGTCAGAGTGGCGCTGCAGGTTGATCAGCAGCCAGTTCGACGCCTTCTGTGTTGCGTTCCATGAATGGCGCGGCAGCACATGTTCGTATTTGCCATCGCCAAGATGCTTGCGGGTCAGACCGTAGTGTTCGACGTAGTTGACAAGCTCCAGCTGGAAAACGGCCCAGAAGGCCTGCGTGGCGAACAGGAAGACCCCCCACCAACCGCCGATGGCGGCGGCGATTATCAGAAAGCCCAATTGCAGGCCCAGATACAGCCAGAACGGGTTGCTGCGGTGATGCCAAGGCAGTTTCTTGCGCGCAAGCATGGCTTTTTCGGCCTTGAACGCCGATGCAGGCAAGGTGCGCAGAACGCGCAGAAAGAAGTGATAGAAGCTTTCGCCATAGCGTGCCGTCACCGGATCGCGGGGCGTTCCGACATAGCGGTGATGGACCAGCAAATGCTCGGACCGGAAGTGCCCGTAAAGAACAGAGGTCATCAGGATATCCGCCAGCCAACGCTCCAGCCGCGAGCTTTGGTGCATCAGTTCATGGGCATAGACGATCCCGACTGTTCCCGAAAGAATACCGATCGCCGCAAAAAGCGCCCATTCCTCGAGGCGGCTCAGATGGTCTGATCCGACGACATAGGCGAGAATTCCAAAGACGGTGACCAGCTGAACAGGTGCCCAAAGCAAGGTGATCATCCGGTACCAGAACAGCTGGTTCTCGGGCGTGTCGGCGTCGGGATTATCGTTATTCTGGCCGACAAAGAAATCCAGCATCGTAAAAAGATACCACGTCGACAGCGGCATCAGCAGAAGTGTCCAGCCGCCTTGAGTGGCAACAAACATGGCCAGAGGGATCAGCCCCAACGACATCCAGAACGGAAGTGCTGCACTGAAACGGGCGATATTTGATCTGCCGGGAATGGCGGTCATGGTGAGTCTCCGAAGGGCTGCGCAGACGCTATCAAACTAATCGGGAAAGACTCAATTCTCCCGTAACGTCGCATGCACGAGATCATAGACCTTGCGCATCGCCGTCGGCAGTGCCGCCGGTGAGAATTCGGCCCGAGAAAGAAAAGTGCCGCGCAAAGGTTCGGCGTGGTCAGGCACACGCGCATGCATGATCTTCAGCCGCAAATGAAAATGGGTAAAGGTGTGCCTTGCCTCGGTTTCCAGCATCTCCCAATCCGCCTCAATCGGAGGCGCGGGCTGCGGGTCCTCTGACCAGTCCGACCCCGGCCAGCCAAGCATGCCGCCCAACAGCCCGCTTTCCGGTCGCGTCTCCAGCAGCCACGCACCATCGATCCGGCGCGCGACATAGACGATGCCGAAACGGGTTGGCGTCTTTTTCTTTGGCGTCTTCTTGGGCAACTCAGGTGCTGTCCCGGCAACGCGCGCTTTGCAGGGATCGCGCCACGGGCAGATGCCGCACGCGGGGCTGCGCGGCGTGCAGATCGTCGCGCCAAGGTCCATGACGGCCTGGGCGTAGTCTCCGGCACGGCTTTCGGGTGTCAGATCGCGGGCAAGCGCGGTCAGCTCGGGCTTTGCAGCGGGCAGCGGCGTATGGACATCGTGAAGACGTGCCATCACACGTTCGACATTTCCGTCAACAACCGTCTCTGGACGGTCGAACGCTATCGCCGCGACGGCAGCGGCGGTGTAGGGGCCAATCCCCGGCAGTTTCAACAGGGCGTCATAGGATGCGGGGAACGCCCCGTTGTGATCAGCAACAACCGCCCGCGCGCATTTCAGCAGATTGCGCGCCCGCGCGTAGTAACCAAGGCCCGCCCATGCAGCCATGACATCGGCATCATCGGCTGTCGCCAGATCAGTCACGGTCGGCCAGATCGACAGGAATTTGCGGTGATAATCACGCACGGCGGCGACTGTTGTCTGCTGTAGCATGACCTCGGACAGCCAGACCGCATAAGGATCGGGTTTCACCCCTGCCTTGCGGTCCGCAGGCGAGACACGCCACGGCATTGTGCGGGCGTGCACGTCATACCAGTCCAACAGCTCTGCGCTAAGGTCACGCAATCTTTATCCCCCTGTCATCTCAGCGCTGTTACTTGGCGCGATACTTGGCATAGAGTAGGGCTTGGATATGAAAGCGCCACGCCCTTCCAGCACCACGCGCGGTTTTTCCCGCGCGGCGACGTTGATGCAGGACAGCATCCGCAAAGCCAGCGAGGATCGCGGCTTTGCCGTCTCGCGCCTGCTGACCCATTGGTCCGAAGTCGCAGGAGACGCGGTGGCCGCCATCGCAACGCCGGTCAATGTCAGTTACGGCAAGGGCGGAATGGGCGCGACGCTTACTCTGCTGACCACCGGCGCGCAGGCCCCCATGCTCGAGATGCAAAAAGAGACGATCCGCGAAAAGGTGAATGCCTGCTACGGCTACCGCGCCATCGCACGGATCAGAATCACGCAAACCGCCCCCACAGGGTTTTCCGAAGGGCGGGTCGCCTTTGACGCTGCGCCAAAGCGGCGCACACAGCCAACCGAAGCGATGCAATCGCGCGCAAAAGACTTATCTGAAGGCGTTGAGAGCGATGCTTTGCGATCCGCACTTGCGGCGCTTGGCGCAAACGTCTTGAACAAGAACAAACAGAACACTGATCAGAGGTAGAATATGAAACGCAGAACACTTTTGGCCGCCGGCGGCGGTGCACTGGTTGCCTTGGGCGCAGGTTGGATGGTGACGCGTCCTGATCCGGCGACCGGACTTCTTCCCGGCGCAGCCCATGCGCAAAGCAACGACGGTGCCGCCCCCGAGATTGTTGAAATGGTCATGGGGAGCCCCGATGCAGCGGTCGAAGTGATCGAATATGCCTCGTACACCTGCCCGCATTGTGCGTCGTTCCATGCCAACCAGTTCAAAGCGCTGAAGGCCAACTACATCGACACTGGCAAAATCCGCTTTGTCTACCGCGAGGTCTACTTTGACCGTCCCGGTCTCTGGGCGTCGATGATTGCGCGTTGTGCCGACGACCAGAACTTCTTCTTTGCCTTCTCCGAGCTGCTCTATGCCGAACAGCGCATGTGGCTGGCAACCGGCGATCCTGCAGGCATCATTGCCGACCTGCGCCGTCTGGCCAAAACAGCCGGGATGGAGGACGCCGCACTCGACGCCTGCCTGAGCGATGGTCCAAAGGCCGAAGCCCTTTTTGCATGGTATCAGGAAAATGCCGAACGTGACGGCATCAACTCGACTCCGTCGTTCCTGATCGATGGCGTGAAATACTCGAACATGGCCTATGACGAATTCGCTGCTATTCTGGACGAGAAGCTGGGCTGATCCGGCCCTGACTTGATCTGAAAGAAGACCTATGCAGCCTCTTGCAGGCCTGAAAGTAATCGAACTGGCGCGGGTCCTGGCGGGCCCGCTTGCCGGTCAGACCCTCGCTGATCTCGGGGCCGAGGTGATCAAGATCGAAAGCCCCCAAGGCGATGACACGCGCCAGTGGGGGCCTCCGTTCATCCAGCACGACGATGCCGAAAGTGCCGCATATTTCCACTGCTGCAATCGTGGCAAGAAATCTGTGGTGATCGACTTTCGCACCCCTGAAGGGCAAGCACAGGTCCGCCGGCTGATCGCTGACGCCGACGTTCTGATCGAGAATTTCAAAGTCGGTGGTTTGGCGAAATACGGGCTGGACTATGCCAGCCTGTCAGCGCTGAACCCGCGCCTGATCTATTGTTCGATTACAGGTTTCGGACAGACCGGCCCCTATGCCCAGCGGGCGGGCTATGACTACATCGTGCAGGGCATGTCCGGGCTGATGTCCGTGACCGGCGACCCTGATGGCCAACCGCAAAAGGTCGGCGTGGCTGTCACGGACATCTTTACCGGCATTTATGCCTGCACGGGCATCCTGGCCGCGGTCCATCAGCGCCAGACAACGGGCAAGGGACAGCATATTGATATGGCCCTGCTGGATGTAGCGACGGCGGTCATGGCCAATCAGGCCATGAACTATCTGGCAACGGGGAATGCGCCCCGCCGGCTGGGCAATGCCCACCCCAATATTGTGCCCTATCAGGTCTTCGACTGCGCGGACGGCCACATCATCGTCGCCAGCGGCAATGACGGGCAATACCGCCAGTTCTGTCGACTGCTGGGGTTGCCCGCTCTGGCCGAACATCCCGACTATGCCACCAATGCTGCAAGGCTTGATCACCGGGATGCGCTGACCGCTTTGCTGACAGCGGAAACCGTCAAATGGACCAAGGCCGATCTTCTGGCTGCCTGCGAGGCACATGGCGTGCCTGCCGGACCGATCAACGACATGGCCGAAACCTTTGCCGATCCGCAAGTGATCCACCGTGGCATGCAGCTTGATCTGGACGGTGTTCCGTCTGTGCGTTTGCCAATCACGTTTTCCGATGTGGACAGCGTCACCCCACGCCCTTCGCCAAAGCTCGGCAAGGATCAGGCGTTGCTTGACTAGAGGCCCAGACGCTCCAGCGCCCTGTCCAACGGCTCCCAATCGACAAGTTGCAGCCGGACCGGCAAGGTCAACACCTTCATGCGAAAGCTGTCAGGCAGGCGCACGGCGTCCTTTTCGGTTGTCACAAGTTGGGCGCGTTTTGCCTCTGCCTCGATCTGGAGCCGTTTCATCAGGCCCTCTGTCAAAGGTTGGTGATCCCCGAGCGCCTCGGCCCGAACGACGTTGGCACCCATATCGCGCAGGGTGATAAAGAATTTCTCGGGATGGCCGATACCGGCGAAGGCCAGCAAATTCAGATCGCGCCATGGCATACCGGTTGGCAAAGGTGCGAGATGACCTTGCAGATGCGGAACATCGAGGCGCCATTCCGCCGCAAAACGGTCCTGCGCCTCCGGCGGGCCAATCGAAAGCACAAAATCCGCACGGGCCAGTCCGCGTGCGACGGTCTCGCGCAGGGGCCCTGCAGGGATGACCCTTCCGTTGCCAAAGCCGCGCAGGGCATCGACGATGACGATCGACAGGTCCTTGGCAACGTCAGGGTTCTGGAAACCATCGTCAAAAAGGATGACATCCGCGCCCGCCTCTTCAGCCGCCTGAACACCTGCCGCGCGATCCTTTGCAACAATGGTTGGGGCAAAGGCGGCCAGCAGAAGCGGTTCATCGCCGGTCTGGTCCGCCTTATGGGCCCGCTCGTCCACCTGCACAGGGCCTTCGAGAGATCCACCATAGCCGCGAGTGACGACGAACGGATTGCGCCCGCGCTGCTTGAGGCGGTCAATCAGGGCGATGGTCGTCGGCGTCTTGCCCGTGCCGCCTGCGTTGATGTTGCCAACGCAGATCACCGGCACTTGGGCAGAGTAGCGCGGCCCACGCGCGATACGCCGCGCTGTGGCCGCGCCATAGAGCCAGCCGAGCGGTGCAAGGAGCCGTGCCTGCCAAGCAGGACGATCAGGGGGCGAAAACCAGAAGAACGGCGCCCGCATCAGGCGGCCAGTTCTTCCAGCCGTAGCTGGATATAGGCGGCAATGCGGTTGGTGACATTGGCCCCTTGCGTTGCCACATCCCAAGCCACATGCGCCTGTGCAGCGGCTTTTTCGGCCGACAGTAGGGACTCGATCGCGGTCCCAAGATCATCGGGGTTGCGTAGCAGAATGGCGCCACCAGCCGCGTTGAGACGGTTGGCATTCTTCTGGAATGGTGCGACCTGAGGCCCGTAGATGACGGCTGATCCGAGTGTCGTTGCTTCGAAAGGATCGCTGCATCCGGTGCCTGCCAGTGTTCCACCAATATAGCTGACAGGCGCCATCCGGTACCAAAGTCCCAGCTCTTCCTCGGTATCGACCAGATAGACCTGTGTAGAGTCGGTCAGTTGCTCAGCGATCGATCGTAGCGCCACGTTCAACCCTGCAGCACACAGCTTGTCATGTAGCGGATCGACAAAGCGCGGGTCCTTCGGAACAGCGATCATCAGCAAACGGTGGGCACGGCGGCTGGCTGATTTGTGCGCGCGGGCAATCGCGTCTGCCTCGTCGGGGTGGGCATTAGCAACCAGCCAGACGGGCCGTGTCCCGATCAGCGAGACAACCTCTGTCCTTTCCGCCTCGTTACAGGGCAGGACCGGTCCACAGTCTTCCATCGCACCTGTGACAATGGTGACGTCCTTATTCGCACCCGCGCGTACCAGCCGTTCTGCCTGAATATGATCAAGGGCGAGGATCGCTTCGAACTGGGTCAACAGAGAGCGCAAAGCGCCAGGCACCCATCGGCCGACAATCCGGTCTAGCCCGTCAGCAGTTGCATCGACCATCATGTTTCGGACACGGGCATCGCGCAGTTCGGCCAGCAATCGGGTATCCAGATCGCCCCCCACCCAGATCGACATCAGGGGTTTCCAGTAGTCCAGAAACTCTTTCGTCTCGCTCCGCCCTACGGGCTGCGGCAAGGCGCGGTGTGCATCCCGTCTCGTCAGATCGGGGACGGTCGTGACAAGATGCAACGGGTCGCCTTGTGACGTCAGCTTGCGGTTCAGCGAAGCGACCGCGTTAAGCTGGTCGCGGTTGCTGCACCGGACCCAGATCACCGTACCCTCTGGTCGCGGTGGCGGGGTGACCATGCCGCTTGGGCGGTGCTGTGATCCCAGCCCCGCAAGATAAGCAGCAATGGTCAGGGATCGGGCCACCGGATCCGGTCCTAGCTATCCAGTTCTTCCGTCGGCGAGGCGGCCTTTTCTTCGTCCCGCAGACGGTGAATATGCGCGATGTAGTAGCGCATATGGGCGTTATCGACGGTGCGCTGGGCAGCGGCCTTCCATGCGTTATAGGCCGACTCGTAGTCGGGAAACATACCAACGATGTCGATGGCATCGACATCCTTGAAGGCATTCTTGCTGGGGTCGATCAACTCGCCCCCAAAGACGAGGTGCAGGCGTTGTGTCATCGCGGTAACCTTTTGTTCGTGAACTGCTCGGGGGCAGTCTATGGTTTTGCAGGCGCGGTCTCAAGCCGCGCGGCAAGTTCCTGATGTAGCAAAGCACCACCCAAGAGAACACCGGGGACCTTGGGCTCGGCGTTGTTGAATCGCAGCGCGTTTCCAAGGGGATCGGTGACAAGGGCGCCTGCTTCGGCGGCAATCAGTGCGCCAGCAGCGATGTCCCACTCCCAACTGGGCCGTAGGGTGATCATGCCGTCAAAGCGCCCCTGTGCCACCAGACACAGGCGATAGGCCAACGAAGACCGGAAAGCGCGTTTGACAGGCGGTGGTGTCCCGTCGCGCCAGAACCGTCCTTCGAAATTCGGCTTGGCACCCAGAACGACGGCATCCTCAAGTCGCGCGGGGGACGAGACCCGAACGTCCATACCGTTCAGACGCGCCCCGCCCGTCTGTGATGCGGTAAACATCATATCGTGCATCGGCAGGTAGACCGCAGCTGCAACAGGCCTGCCGTTTTCAACAACAGCCAGCGAGTGTGCCCAGTCCTTGCTGCCACCAATGAACGCGCGTGTGCCGTCAATCGGGTCTACGACGAACTGTCGCGCGGTGCCAAGGCGGGCCGTAGTGTCCTCGGTTTCTTCCGAGAGCCAGCCATAATCCGGACGTGCCGATTGCAGGGCGTTCTCAAGCATCGCGTTGACGGCAAGATCGGCAACCGTCACTGGTCCGGCGCCGCCGGGCTTGTCTGTCACATGGGGATTTCGCTGAAAATAGGTCTTGGCAATCTCGCCCGCTTGCCGCGCAGCCGTTTCCAGCAAAGCGACATCATTCTCCGGCAAGGGTCAGCCCTTCAACCAGAAGCGAGGGTACAACACGCGACAAATGCTGTTGCGCGTCGTTTGCGGGGATGATCGTCATCAGCATATCACGCAGGTTTCCCGCCACAGTGCATTCATTGACCGGATAGGTGATCTCGCCGTTCTCGACCCAGAATCCGGCGGCGCCGCGCGAATAATCGCCGGTGTTGGGGTTGATCGTGGAGCCAATCATCGAAGTGATCAGCAAACCCGTTCCCATGTCGCGGATCAGATCATCGCGCGTCTTGTCGCCTTGAGTCAGTGCGACATTGGTCAGGCTCGGTGACGGTGGTGCACTGGTCCCGCGCGCGGCGTTCGCGGTGCTTTGCATCCCGAGCTTCCGTGCCGTCGCAAGATCAAGGGTCCAGCCCGTGAGGACGCCGTTCTCAACGATGGCCCGCTTGGCCGTAGGCAAACCTTCCGCATCGAAAAGACGTGACCCCGTGACACGCGCACGATGCGGGTCCTCGATCAGTGAAAGACCTGACGGCAGAACCTGTTCGCCCAGCGCGCTGCGCAGCCAGCTGGAGCCGCGGGCAATCATCATGCCATTCGTCGCTTGCAGAAGGCTGCCGATCAGTGAACTGGCGACTCGTTCGTCAAAGATCACCGGATAGGCACCTGTCTTGGGCTTTCGTGCACCAACTCTTTCGACTGCGCGTGCTGCAGCGCGCGCTCCGATCTCGTCCGCATCGCGCAGATCAGACTGAAACACGCGGCTGTCGTAGTCATAGTCGCGCTCCATGCCGGTCCCCGTGCCGCTGATTGCAACACAGGACAGGCCACGGTCAGAGCGGGCATAGCCGGCGGAAAAGCCGTTCGTGGCGGCCAGATGGATGCGTCGCCGTGTATAGCCTGCCGACGAAGACTGCACCTGACTGATGCCAGAGTTGCGCAAAGCCGCAGCTTCGGCACGCAGCGCATCGTCCTGCAGTGCGGCGGGATCGGGTTCTTCGGACGGATCAAAGAGATCAAGACGTTCAGTTGCCAGATCCGTGGCGAGTTGCGCCGGATCTGCAAGGCCCGCATGGGGATCTTCTGGTGCCTCTTTCGCCATTGCGACAGCACGTTCGGCCATCTGATGCAGCGTCTCGGGTTTGGTGTCCGAGGACGATACGCAGGCCTGCCGCTGCCCCACAAACACACGCAA
Organism: uncultured Loktanella sp.; assembly: GCA_964581065.1. Lineage (GTDB taxonomy): Bacteria > Pseudomonadota > Alphaproteobacteria > Rhodobacterales > Rhodobacteraceae > Yoonia. The sequence continues at coordinate 8,877 of CAZOMZ010000008.1, forward strand.
CCCGATGTCGATCCCTTCGGACCTTTCGGCATGTTCCAAAGCGCCTTCACGGACCGTGATCGACAGAGAGGTGCCATCGACGGCAATTGCATCGGCAGCTTCGGCGCCAGCCTTGCGGGCGGCGACGAGGATTTGGGCGGAAAGGTCGGAGAGTGATTGTGTCATCGGGGATCCTTTGCTTGCCCAAGACCTAGTGCGGCCTTCCCATCGCCGCAAGACCATCCATGCGGCATCAAAAAAGGCGCGGGTGTCCTGCCACCCGCGCCTTCCATGTCGGTATCAGCTGATCAGCGAACGCGATTACCGTTCACATTGACCTGACCGTCCTCGGTGACCTCGACGGCGATCTCCATCATGTCGTCTCCGGTTGCGCGGGCAAACATGCCCATCATCATCCGTGGTCCCATGACCTGATCCTCAGGCACCAGACCCATCGCCACCAGATTGTCGAGCAGCCCGTTCAGTCCGGTAATCTCGATCAATGCGTCACCTTCAGGACGTGGCAGCGGCGCAAAAGTCTGCGTGTCGGTATTGTCGAAGGTGAACGCGCCCCCGCCGGTGATCAGCGCGCCTGCCACCGAAAGACGCAGCGTGTCCAGCGTCAGCGAGTAGGGTTCGAACGGAACTTCCTGACTGTCGAAGGCTTCGGCGTTCGCCGGATCAAGCAGGTCGATCAGTGCTTTGGCTGTGCCCGACAGACCAATCTGCAGGGTGGCCGGATCGCGTGGCAGCACTGCCCCGGCGTCGAAGATGCTCCAGAGCATTTCACTGATTTCGAGATCGACGAGATCAAAGCCGATCGCAAACGGCGCGGGCTCTTCCGTTACCCCGACAGGCATGCGGAAGTTGACGCCATATTCGGCAAGGGACATCTCGATTGGCAGAGGGAAGTCACTGCTGACAACACTGATTGAGATGTCACGGCTGTCGCTTTCGTAGGCAACTGTCTGGACGTTCATTTCACCTTCAAGCGATACCGCACCGGTGCTGACTGACCCGGCGGCCTGATCACCTTCGGCGTTGATATCGAAGACATAGTCTGCGCTATCGATCTGATAGCCGCCGCTAAAGCCAAAGCCGTCAACAAAGATGTCATCAGGGTTATCAAATTCGGCGCCCACCGGAATTGTCGCCTCGCCTTGCGAGGTCAGGCCGTTGATCTTGGCCGCACCGGTCACGTATTCGCCGTTGCCGCCTGGAAGCTGGAAGTCGACCAGAACATCGACGGTTTCGACCGAGAGATCAGAGACGATCTCTTGGAGTTCGTCGCCGGACACAACATAGTTGCCCGCGATCCCGCTGGCAGTCAGGCTAGCATCGCCCGTCAAGGTGACGGCGCCATCGACCGCATCACGGAATGCAATGCCGTAGCTGTCTGCAGTAACGGCATAGTTCATCGCATCGGGTTCGCCACTGACGATCAGAGACAGGTTCTCCTGCGTAATATCGATCGTGACGACCACACCGTCGGCACCGGTGATGACGATTGGAAAGCTTTCTTCCATCGCGACCGAAACACTGCCGTCACCCTGTTCGGTCAGTGTCATGTCACCCACATCCATCACCCAGCTGATCTCATCATCCGAGAAACTGATCGCGATGTCGGAAACTGCGACCGTCCCGCCAGAGATCTCTTCGGCACCGATGGTCAGGCCCTGTTCGCCATAACCATCCATCTGAGTCTTGATGTTTTCCCAGACCTCTGCGGCAGTCACGTCGGCATGGGCACTACCACCTGCAAAGAGGGCTGCAACGCAGACCGCGCCGCGCAGAGTTGTTGAATGCACCATTACTATTCCTTTCTGAATGTGTCTTTCGGACCCCGTGAGGCGGGGCTACAATGCGTTTTGCTAAAGTTCATGTTCTATTCATAACTAGCCATCCACAAGCCGCTTCGAAAGGGATCAGCGTGAAAAACATCGATTTGTCAGGAAAAACAGTGTTGATCACGGGTGCGAGCCGCGGGATTGGCGCTGCGGCGGCGCGGGCTTTTGCCGACGCCGGGGCTTCGGTTGCGCTGGTTGCGCGTTCAACCACGGAAATCGCCGAGATCGCCGGCGAAATCGGAGACAAGGCCATCGCGATTCCCTGCGACGTCTCCCGCTATGCCGAGGTTCTTGCCGCTGTCGAAAAAACGGTCGAGACCTTCGGACGTCTGGATGTGTTGGTCAACAATGCCGGCGTTGTCGCGGCGATGGGGCACCTGCAGGACAATGATCCCGAAGCATGGGGCAAGACAATTGATATCAACCTCAAGGGCGTAATGTACGGGATCCATGCGGCCATGCCGGGAATGATCGCGCAGGGCGGCGGGACGATCATCAACATCTCAAGCGGTGCGGCACACGGGCCTGTCGATGGCTGGTCGGCTTACTGCAGCTCGAAAGCGGGGGCCTATATGGTGACGCGTGTGGCCGACAAAGAGTCCCGCGATAAGGGAATCCGCGTCCTTGGCCTGTCGCCCGGCACGGTCGCCACGGATATGCAGCGCGAGATCAAGGCCTCGGGTGTCGGTCCGGTCAGCAAGCTTGACTGGTCTGTCCACATCCCGCCCGAGTGGCCTGCACAGGCAATCCTGTGGATGTGCACGCCTGAAGCGGATGCGTTTCTCGGCGAAGACATCAGCCTGCGCGACGAGGACATCCGCCGCAAGGTCGGTCTCATATGATCGCTGTCAGGCAGGACGGAGACGTCTGGACCGTCACAATCGACCGCCCCGACAAGGCCGGTGCGCTGACGCGGGAGATGCTTGTTACACTTGCCGAGGCCGCCGAAAGCGCCACGCAGGCCAAGCTATTCATCCTGACCGGCACCGGCAGCGTCTTCAGCGCCGGCGCCGATCTTGAGGCCGCAAGGGCAGGACTGGCAACTGATCCGGTCTGGGAGAGGCTGTCTGCCGCCATTGCCAACCTGCCAGGCCTGACCATTGCCGCGTTGAATGGCACTGTGGCAGGTGGCGCCTTCGGCATGGTGCTGGCTTGCGATCTGCGGATCGCAGTGCCCTCGGCCAAATTCTTCTATCCGGTGATGAAGCTGGGCTTTTTGCCTCAACCGTCAGATCCGGCACGGCTGGCCGACCTTATCGGTCCGGCGCGCGCCAAGATGATCCTGATGGCTGGTCAGAAGGTCACGGTTGATGAGGCTTTGGCCTGGGGGCTGGTCGACCGTGTGGTGGCTGCGGATGCATTGGAAGAAGCCGCCCGAACGCTCGGCGCAAATGCCGCTGCGGCGGCTCATGAGCATGTCGCCGCAATCAAGAGCATGATCCGGCGCACTTGAGCCACAGCGATTTGCACGGCACAAAGCTGTGACAGGCAGGAGTGGGAACCTCATGGAAGCAGACAGTTTGATCGAACAGGCCCGCGCGGCCTATGCGCAGGGTTTGACATTGGCGCAGGAATGGCTGCTGTCGCCCGCGGCGTGGTCGCAGTTTGCGCTGCTCATCGGAGCCTACCTGTTGGCACGGCTTGCCAACCGGATATTGGTACCAAGGCTTACCCGCATTCTGACTCCGCAGGCCGAGAATACTTCGTTTATTGCCAAGGCCCGACGGTTCGTCCTGATCTTCCTGCCGCTGTTGCTGCCTTTGTTGGCCTATGGCTTTACGGCGATCGGTGAGGCCGTCACGCGGTCCTTGTTCGGCTCGGGCGCGGTCATCGCATTTGGCAAACGTGTGTTCGTGTTTCTTGCGGCGCGGGCGCTGGCCAAACATATCATCACAGATCCCTTCCTGCGCATGTTGGCGCGCTATGTGCTGGTGCCTGCGGCGGCGCTTTACGCGGTCGGCTTTCTGGATGCAGTGATTGCAGCGCTTGATGGCGCGGTGGTCAGCCTTGGCAATATCAGCTTTTCGGCTTTGGCGATCGTCAGAGGTTTGATTGCGGGCAGTATCCTGTTCTGGCTGGGCCAATGGTCCAACTCGCAATCCACCGCCTATATCGAACAACAATCGATGCGGCCCGCCATCCGGCAACTGGCAACGAAGGCCATCGAGTTCACGATCTTCACGGTCGCCTTCCTGATCCTGATGAATGTGATGGGGATCAGCCTGTCGTCGCTGGCCATCATCGGCGGTGCGATTGGTGTCGGCCTTGGTTTTGGACTGCAGAAAATCGCATCAAACTTTATCTCGGGCGTCATCCTGATGGTCGAAGGTCAGGCGACCGTCGGGGATTACGTCGAACTGGACGGTGGCGAGGCGGGGACAATCATCAAAATGATGGCCCGTGCGACAATCCTCGAGACGTTTGATGGCCGCTGGATTGTTGTGCCGAATGAGGATTTCATCACGACGCGGGTTGTGAACTATTCGGACTCCGGCTCGGCCAACCGTCTCGAAGTGCCGTTCTCGGTCAGTTACGACACGGATATCAACAAAGTGCCCGCAATCATCGAAGCTGCCGTTTCCAAACACCCGGGCGTCCTGCAAGAGCCGGAAGGCCCCGACTGCGAATTGCGTGGCTTTGGTGATAGCGGCGTCGACTTCGGCGTCGAATTCTGGGTTGAGGGGATTGATGACGGTCAGAACAAATATGCCTCGGATGTCCTTTTCATCATCTGGAATGCCCTGAAAGAGAACGGCATCGAGATCCCTTATCCGCATCGCGTGATCGAGATGAAGGGACCGATGCCAACGTGACCGATGCTGTCGTCATCGGGGCCGGACCTGCGGGGTTGATGGCCGCCGAGGTGATGGCACGCGCCGGCCTGTCAGTGACAGTTGCCGATGCAATGCCATCGGTTGGTCGCAAGTTCCTGATGGCAGGCAAATCGGGTCTGAATATCACCAAGGTCGAAGACGATGCTGTTTTCCTTGATGCCTACGGCGCGCCCATGCCTGTGGCTTTGGCTGCGGCGCTGGATGCATTCGGGCCGCAGCAGGTGATGGACTGGGCCGAAGGTCTGGGGCAGCCTCTTTTTACGGGTTCGACGGGGCGCGTGTTTCCGACGGTGATGAAAGCGTCTCCGCTGTTGCGGGCGTGGTTGAGCCGTCTGACGTCACATGGTGTCAGTATCAAGACGCGGTGGCGCTGGCAGGGGTGGGATGGTCAGGCGCTCCGGTTCGCAACACCTGACGGACCCCAAGATTGCACACCGTCGGTGACCGTTCTGGCGCTTGGGGGCGGTAGCTGGTCACGGCTTGGGTCGGATGGTGCCTGGACGCAATATCTGGCGGATCAGGTTGCTCCCTTTGCACCGGCAAATATGGGTTTTGGCGTTACGTGGTCGCCCCATATGGCGCCGCATCTGGGGAAACCGGTCAAGGCGGTGGCGCTGCATGCGGGAGGTGCGACGTCCCGCGGCGAATTTGTCTTGTCGCAGCGTGGCATTGAAGGTGGCGGCATCTACACCGTATCGCGTGCGATGCGGGAAGGCGCGCCGCTGTTTCTTGACCTGATGCCGGATTGGTCCGAGGACAGGTTGCGGACCGCACTTGCCAAGCCCCGCGGCAAAGCGAGCCTGAGCAACCACCTGCGCAAGGTCTTGCGGCTTGATCCGGTGCGGTTGGCGCTTCTCTCTGAATTCGGAAGACCATTCCCCGATGACCTTGCCCCATTGATCAAGCGTCTGCCGGTCCCTCATGGCGGGCCGCATCCGCTTGACGAGGCGATTTCGACGGCTGGCGGATTGCAGTTTTCGGCAATGACAGACGATTTGATGCTCAAAGCCCGCCCCGGGGTTTTTTGCGCTGGTGAAATGCTGGATTGGGAGGCGCCAACGGGTGGCTACCTGATCACCGCCTGCCTTGCGACGGGTCGACGTGCCGGCCTTGCAGCCGTTTCGTTTGCGTCAGGCCACGAGGTCTAGGCCCGCGCCCAAACCACCATAGAGACGCAGGTCAGCACCGAACCGCCGCCGGACAATTGCAAGGGTTTCACTGTCATACCGGAGCAATTCGGGGAAGCGATGCGTCTTTTGCTTTGCCACCAGATCCACCGCAGGAACAACATCAAGCTGCCGCATGGCGTTGCGCAGGTCAGAGGCGGCGAATTCCGCCCGGACAAAGCTGTTGATCTGCCCTGCGGCCCAGGTTTTCGTCGGTAGTGCGCCGAACCTGCGCCAGCGTGGTGCCAAGCGCGCAAGTGGACCGCTGCAACCGTACTGGCCAGCAATCAGCCAACTGCGAAAATCGGGAACCTGCCAGCCCGCGCGGGATTTGATCCGCCAGATCGGGTCGGTGCGCCGTGTCCGATCATAAAGACCAGCCAGCTTGCGGAACGGGTTCTGGACCACAGCAATACGGGTGTAGCTGTCAAAATCCAGTCCGGCACGCGTGAAGGCGGTCCGTGCCTCTGCCGGGGTCATGTCCTGATGGAAGGGCGTCTGACGCGTTCCGTGATTTCCCGGCGCAACCGGCTGATCCGCCCAAGGGGCAAGCGCCTGCTGCAACCATTGGCACGGCTCTAGCGGATCGAAGAAAAGGACAAGGTGGCAGCGATGTGAAATAATCATGGCAAAATTGTGCCACACTGAATGTGAATGCAGCGTTAGCGGCATCGAAAAAGGGCTGAAAAAGGTATTCCTCGTTTCAAACCGTCGGGCGAAAGGCTATGCCATAGGAACAAGGTTCTGGGAGCAGTTAAGATGCGTTTTGCGGTTCTAGCGTCAGTGTCGGTGTTGGCCCTGTCTGCGGCAAGTCAGGGGTCAGCACAGGAGAGACTGCCGACCTACAGTCTTTACGGAACCCCGGGTCTGCTTGAGATGCCGACGGCGCAGGCACCCGATGAAGGTACTTTTGCGACGACAGTGTCTTACCGCGAAGGTCTGTTCCAGACTGTACTCAGTTTCCAACTGACCGACCGGCTCTCTGGCTCGTTCCGCTATGCGCTGGGCGATCTGTATGATGATGCGGCGACAGATGTCGAAGAAGGTGTTTTTGAACGCGGGTTCGATCTGCAGTTCACCCTTGTCGAAGAAAACACGTATCTGCCTGAAATCGCTGTCGGTTTGCGCGACATCCTGACCCCGGGCCGCTTTCAGTCCGAGTATGTTGTGGCCACCAAGTCGTTCGGCGATACTCTGACCGCAACCGCAGGTATCGGTTGGGGCGCGATGGGGCAGCGGGACGGCTTTGACAACCCGTTCTCAAGCCGTGCAATACGTCCGGTCTTTGATGAATCCGATCCCGAGGGGCAACTGGCCTCTGACCAGTGGTTCGCCGGTGATGCGGCTTTCTTTGGCGGGCTTGAATATCAGATCAACGACCGATGGGGCGTTGTGGCAGAGTATTCGTCGCTCGCATATCCGCAATCGCCCAACAGCCCGGCTTTGGATGGGGAAAGCCCCTATAGTCTAGGCGTCACCTATCGACCGCGCGAAGGCATGCAGTTGAGCGCGGCCGCCCTGAATGGCAAGAACTTCGCGGTCTCAGGATCATTCTTCCTGAATGCCAACAACCGGCCGGGCATGTCCGGATTGGAATCAGCCCCGCTTCCCGTCAGGGTGCGCAGCGCGGGCGAACGCGCAGCGGCGGACGGGGAAGTGGGACAGGCGCGGCAGGCCGCGATCCAGAATGCGCTGTCACAGGCCTTTGCTGCCGAGGGCCTGACATTGACGGCGCTGCAAATCGACGGCGATACGGCCCGCGTACGCTTTACCAACGATCGCTACCGGTCAAACGCGCAGGCTCTTGGGCGGATCTCGCGTATCCTGACCCAAGCCATGCCCGCACAGGTAGATAAGTTTGCCCTCGAGCAAGTTGAACAGGGCATACCGCTTTCGGCAGTGATTATCGACCGGTCCGATGTCGAAGCGCTGGAGAACAGGGCTGGCGCTGCTGAGACTTTGTTTGATCGCACTGCGTTTGTCGACGCGGGGGGCAATCAGGGACTGACGGCTCAACCTGATACGGGATCGGCATTCAGCTGGGGGCTGACGCCCTACTTCAGGATTGAACCATTTGCCAGCAGCGGTTCGATCGGGCTGGATGTCGGGGCTTCGCTGAATGCCTCTTACCGGATATCGCCGCAGATGGCGGTATCGGCCAACATCCAGCAAAGCCTTCTGCGCAACGACGGCAGTGATCCGGTCGCAGACAGCACGCCTGATCTGCAAAACGTCCGGACCGATAGCGGCGCCTATGGCGACGACGGCGTGCCGGTTTTGCAATCCCTGACGTTCAACCACTACGGCAGGCCGGGCACGGATCTCTACAGCCGTGTCAGTGTTGGCTATCTTGAACGGATGTTCGGCGGCGTTTCGACCGAACTGCTCTGGAAACCTGTCGACAGCCGTCTCGGGATCGGGGCCGAGCTTAACTACGTTGCCCAGCGGGATACCGACATGTGGTTCGGCTTTGAGGAATATGACTATCAGGTCGCGACGGGCCACCTGTCGGCCTATTACGATCTTGGCAACGGGTATCATACGCAGATTGATGTGGGCCGCTACCTTGCAGGCGACTGGGGGGCGACATTGGAAGTCGCGCGCGAGTACGAAAACGGGATCAGGATCGCGGCGAGCATCAGCCAGACCGAGGTTTCCTACGAGGATTTCGGTGACGGATCCTACAACAAGGGTATCTCGATCACGCTGCCGCAGGACTTTTTTACGGGCCGCGCAACGCAGGGCACCTATCAGACGCGGCTCAGCACCCGATCCGGCGACGGTGGTGCGCGGTTGAACGTCGGCGGACGGTTGTATGACATCGTGCGGGGGGCGCATCAGGCGGACCTTGCGGACACTTGGGGGCGGTTCTGGAGATGAGCGTGATCAAACCAATCATGGCGGCGGCTGCACTGACAGGCCTTGTTGCCTGCGGCGAGCAGGGCGAGGCTGATCTCCTTTCACAGACGGCGCGACTGCTGATCGGCGGCGGGACCGAAGCTGCCGCGCGTCCGCAGGCCAGCGTGTCCGAAGACGAGTTGCGCGCAAATCCGGGTAAATACCTGAGGGTCAACATCCGTGATCTCGGCGCGTGGGATACGCTTGTCGTAGCGGGAAACAACGGCGCACGAACCACGTGGTTCGGCGGTTCGGGGATCAGTGTCACAGTCGAGAGCGGTGTTGTCGTAGCGACCCGTGGCCTGCCAAGGGACCTGATGGGCGCGGATGCGTCTGATACTGCGCGCGCCCTGCAAAACGGGGGCGGTACTTACATCCGGCAGCATGATTTCCTGACGGATCAGGACCAGATCCTTTCGTTTGCGCTGGAATGCACGATCGAGGTCAAAGGTGCAGAAACGGTCAACCGCATTGGCCAAAGCATCCCCGCAGTCCGCTTTGAAGAGCTTTGCCGCAGCGACGGGCTGACTTTGACCAATGTCTATTGGATGGGCAGTTCTGGCAAAATCATCCGCAGCCTGCAGGCGGTTTCGCCGGATGCAGGGTATCTCCAGATTGACGCCTTCTAGGAAAAGCTGGCCAAAGAGAACTTCGCATGATTCAATCGCAGGTGAATGGCCGCGACTGTAGGGCATTCACCAATTGAACAAGAGAGTCTTGGAGATTGTCTCATGCGTATTGTTACTACTCTGGCAGCGGCCGCTGCTCTTTCCGTGACTGCTGTTGCAGCATCTGCCGGCGGGATGGCCGCCGAAGTTATGGAAGCCCCCGTCGTCGTTGAAGAAGAAATGGCTCCTGCCGGCTCTTCGCTGAGCCCCACGCTGATCGTGGTCGGTATTCTGGCTGCGCTGCTTCTGGCAGCTTCGATGTCAGAAGACGAGCCTCAGGCAGGCTGATCTCAAAGCGTATCTAGCGGCGCGCCATCATGGCGAGTCTAATCAAAGTCCGCTCCATCAGCGCAGCTGGTGGAGCGTTCTGTGACGACCGCAGTTGCAGGTCGAGATCTGTCAGTGCGGTGAGGGCTTTCTCAAGCCGGTCACGCCCCCATGTTCCAGCCTGTCTGACAATCTTGTCACGACGTGGCCCGAAGACCGGCGGACGCAATCGGCCTATGCCTGAAGCCGGGCCACCTGGGTCCGATGCGACCATATGCAGCCTCCGAAAGTGTCGCGTGGCGCTGATGCAAAGCGTTACCGGCAAGACGCCCTGGGCGGCAAGGTTGCGCAGAAGCGGGCCAAGCTGCTGGTCCTGACCGTCGGTGACCGCATCCAGAACATCGTCCACATCGGCATCAGCAGATTGCGGTGCATTTGCCATGACATCCTCGATTGAAAGTGGCGAGGTATCGCCCCGCTTGTAGAGGCTGACCTTCTCGAGGGTCTGACGGAAATCTCCGGGTTCCAGCGTATTGGCAAGCGCGACAAGCGTCTCCATCACATCGCGTTCTGGCCTCGCGATGCCGGCGTCCTGCATGGCCTGTTCGATGTCCGCAATGCTGGGTGGATCATCATAGAGACCGATTGCGACTGCGTTGCGATGCCCTTCAATGACCTTGCGCAAGGCTGACTTTGCGGTCAGCTGCCCTGCCGTGATCACAACTTGCGCGTCACCTTCCTGCCAGTCGGACAGGGCTGCGTCGATCACCTTGGACAGACCGTCGGTGGCATCCTCTACAAAGGCCACGCGGTGACCCGGAAAGAACCCCTGCGCCTTTATCGCATCCGCCAGCAACGCAGGGTCCTTGCGAAGATCGGCCGCACTCATGCGCGTAAGCCGCATCTCTTCCTCGCCCTGTGGGCCGACCAATGCTGTTATGACCTGCTGACGCCGGTCGGCGACACGCATCGGGTCTGCACCAAAAATCAGAACCGCAGCATGAGACGGATCGGGCTTGCGAAAGTAGTTGCCCGCTGCGGCCCCGGTCAGCTTCATGCGGACTGGCCCCCGAGGCCCGCAAGAACGCGCGTCACGATCATATCTGCAAGAATCACGGCAAGACGCTGCCGCGCATCATCGCGGGTTGCTTGCGTCGCAACGGTTGATCCGGTTGCAGCGTAGCTCGTAAACGCCTCGGTGCGTCCCGTTTCGACCTGAACCCCCGTGCCGGTCTCGACCACGGACCATTGGGCCACGCCAATGATGTTCAACCGCGACGTATCACCTTCTGCGGTGATGGCAGCAGCGCGTTCGGATGTCGTGATTTCAACCTTGATGACATAACGCGGGGCGGTCGTCGTTCCGAGCCTTTCGGCAAGCCGCGTGCGCGTGTGAAAGCCAATCACACTTTCTTCTGTTTCGAAGGCAAACTGCCCCCTGATCTCTGGTCCGTCTCCGTAGACCGGCACAAACCCGCAGCCTGCCAGCCCCAGCAGACTGAGGCAGACAAGACGACGGGAGAGGCGATCAGATGACAATGTTCACAATCCGGCCCGGAACGACGATCAGTTTCTTGGGGGCATTCCCCGCAAGGGCATTCTGCACCACATCGAGGGCCAAGGCGATCTCTTCCACGGCCTCTTTGCTGGCGTCGGCGGGAACCTGAATTTCGGCGCGGCTCTTGCAGTTGATCTGGATCGGCATGGTGATTGTGTCTTCGACCAGCATTGCCTCGTCCGCTTGTGGCCAAGGTGTCGTGGCGATCAGACCTTCACCGCCCAGCATCGCCCAGATTTCTTCGGACAGATGCGGAGTCATGGGCGACATCAGTTGCGCAAGGGTCATCATCGCGGTGCGCTTGGTCGCAGCTCCGGCGTTCGATTTGGCCAGTGTGTTGGTGAAGGCATAAAGCTTTGCAATCGCTGCGTTAAAGCCGAATGTCTCGATCCCCATTGTGACGTCATGGATGGCCTTGTGCATTGCACGCAGCAGGTCATCGTCACCCTGACCGGCCGCGTCGCCCATTTCGGCGATCTGGCTCGCGACGCGGTAGACCCGGGCCAGATGCTTGTAGGTGGCTTCGGCACCCGAGGCGGTCCATTCGACATCGCGCTCTGGCGGGCTGTCGGACAGGACAAACCAACGAGCCGTGTCAGCGCCGTATTTTGCCAGAATGTCATCAGGATCGACGACGTTCTTCTTGGACTTCGACATCTTGGCAGAGGGGATAATCTCGACCTCTGTTCCGTCGGCCAGCTTGCCGTCCTTGACCTCTTCCGGCAGGTGATGGACGGGGCGGCCCTTGGCGTCGCGGGTCTGATAGATTTCGTGCGTCACCATGCCTTGTGTAAACAGGGCGTCAAATGGCTCGGACGCGCTGGCGGGCAGGTGGCCTGTCATATGCATCGCGCGCGCAAAGAAGCGGCTGTAGAGCAGGTGCAGGATCGCATGCTCGATGCCGCCGATATACTGGTCGACGTTCATCCAGTAAGTGGCGTCTTCCATGTTGGTCGGT
>CAZOMZ010000008.1:21061-21603 GCA_964581065.1 uncultured Loktanella sp.
CATCACCGTGGGCGTCTCGGCGCGGGGTGCCGTAAACCGGGCGAAATACCACGAGCGGTCCACGATAGTGTCCATCGTATCGGTTTCACGCTTGGCAGGTTTGCCGCAGGACGGGCAGGCACAGTCGCGCCAAGTCGGATGGCGGTCGAGCGGGTTGCCCGGCGTGTCGAAAGTCACGTCATAGGGCAGTTCTACGGGCAGGTTTTCTTTCTTCTCGGGCACCACGCCGCAGTCGTCACAATGGACGACTGGGATCGGACATCCCCAATAGCGCTGGCGGGACAAGCCCCAATCGCGCAGACGGAATTTGGTGACGCCTTCGCCAAAACCGTTCTCTTCGGCAAATGCGATGGCGGTTGCGATGCCTTCGTCGCCGGTTTGCTCGGTCTCGCCTGCAAATCCACGAATGTAGATGACCTTTTCCGACTTTGGCGGCACATAGGCGTCGCCGCCATCTTCGGGCATTGTGATGCCTTCGTCATCGGCTGGCGCATAGGTGCTGATCACGGGCAGGCCGTATTTGCGCGCGAAATCAAGGTCGC
>CAZOMZ010000009.1:0-1434 GCA_964581065.1 uncultured Loktanella sp.
CGCCGCCTCGACCTCGAGATAGTCATCTGTGATCAGAGCCTCGACACCATACTCTTTGGCCAAAGAGCGTATGGGCCGCGCCATTTCACGGTTGTAGCAGCCAATGCCAACCACCTCGAAGCCCATCTCGTCGCGGGCAATGCGGGCATGGGCCGCGACATGGGTGCCGTCGCCAAAGATGAAGACACGCTTGCCGGTCAGATAGGTGCTGTCGACCGATTTGGACCACCACGGCAGGCGCAGGCGGCTTTCGTCGATCTGGGGCGAGACACCGGCAAGTGCGGCAACTTCTGCAATGAAGTCGCGAGTCGCGCCGACGCCAATAGGAACGGTTTTTGTGAAAGGCTGCTTGTGCTCGCGTTCAAGATAGCGCGCTGCCGCTTCACCGGTTTCAGGTGAGAGCAGCACATTGAAATGTGCAGCCGGAATGCGGGCAATGTCGGACGGTGTCGCATTCAGCGGAGCCACGACATTCACGTCGATCCCCATATCGGACAAGAGGCCGGTCAGTTCTTCCACGTCATCACGGGCGCGGAAGCCCAGCGCGGTGGGGCCGAGGATGTTGCAGGTCACGCGCGCGGTGCGTTCCTGCGGGCGGGCGAGGTGTTTGACGATCTGGTAGAACGTTTCGTCAGCGCCAAAGTTTTCCTTGCGGCTGTAGCTGGGCAGCTCAAGCGGAATGACAGGAATGGTCAGCCCCATCGTTTCGGCCAGACCGGCGGGATCGTCCTGAATCAATTCAGCAGTGCACGAGGCGCCGACGATGATTGCTTCGGGATCGAAACGCTCGACTGCCTCAGAGCAGGCGGTCTTGAACAGTGTCGCCGTATCAGAGCCAAGGTCGCGGGCTTGGAAGGTCGTGTACGTAACAGGCGGGCGGTGGTTGCGGCGCTCGATCATTGTGAAGAGCAGGTCGGCATAAGTATCGCCCTGAGGGGCATGGAGGACGTAGTGCAAACCTTTCATCGCCGTCGCGACACGCATTGCGCCCACGTGGGGCGGGCCTTCGTATGTCCAGACCGTCAGCTTCATTCCGCGGCCTCCAGATGGAGCAGTGCCTTGCGCCGCACTGGCCGCGAAAAGAGTCCGGCCAGATCACCTGCCTGTTCGTAGAAATGCACAGGCGTAAAGACCAACTCGATGGCCCACTTTGTTGTCATGCCCTTGGCCTCAAGCGGATTGGCAAGGCCGAGACCACAAACCGTCAGGTCAGGGCGTGCCGCAAAGGCGCGATCAAGCTGCTTTTCCACATCCTGCCCTTCGGCAATCTGCGGGCCCGCGGGCAGCAGATCGAGGTCGGGGCCATGCAGGGCGTCGTGGATATAGGGGCTGCCCACTTCGACGGCCGTCATCCCGCATTCGCGGGTCAGGAAGCGGGCAAGCGGGATTTCCAACTGGCTGTCGGGGAAGAAGAACACCGACTTGCCCCGCAAC
>CAZOMZ010000009.1:1444-20820 GCA_964581065.1 uncultured Loktanella sp.
GGCCTGCGCGATGGCTTTGCGGGCGCGGGCGCGGGGGGCGGCGGTGACCTCTTCGAATTTCTCGGCGCTGACCCCAAACTCGGTCGCAACAGCGCGCAACCATGCAGTTGTGCCTTCTTCGCCAAACGGGAAGGGCGCCGCGATGTGGCGGGCGCCACGACGCTCGAGGGCTGCGTGTGTCTCGCCAAGGAACGGTTGCGTCAGGGCAAATACCGTGTTGGCGCCGACAGCCGTGGTCTCATCAATCCGGCGGGCAGGCAGCAGGCGGATGTTTTCGATGCCCATGTCGCCCAAAAGCGACAGCATCTGATCCTCGACCACATCAGGCAGGGCACCAACCAGCAAAAGCTCGCGCGCGGTCGTGTCTTTCAGCACGGGGACCATCGAGGCAAGGCAGGCGTCCTCACCTTCGGTAAAAGTCGTTTCGATACCGGATCCCGAGTAGTTCAGCACCCGCACATGGGGCGCATGAACTTTGCTCAACCGTTCAGCAGCGCGGGCCAAGTCAATCTTGATCACTTCGGACGGACAAGAGCCCACGAGAAACAGCTGACGGATGTCCGGACGGCGCTCCAAAAGGCGCGCAACCTCACGATCCAGCTCTTCATGGGCATCTTTCATGCCCGCCAGATCCTGTTCTTCGAGAATCGCCGTGCCGAATCGCGGTTCTGCAAAGATCATCACACCGGCTGCCGATTGCAGAAGATGCGCACAAGTGCGCGAGCCGACGACAAGGAAGAATGCATCCTGCATTTTGCGATGCAGCCAGATGATCCCGGTGAGGCCACAGAACACCTCGCGCTGGCCGCGTTCCTTGAGAACCGGGGCACTGCGGCAGCCGCCATTTGAAGGGGTCAGGGGTACGTTCATTTGCGGGCCTCCGCGTCCAGTCGCGCAAGGCGCAGTTTCCAGACAAATTGACCCGCGTTGATCACGTAGGTCGCGTAGGCAGCAAGCGCGAGATACATCAGCTGCGTCGGGCCGTACCACTCTGCGACGAGGGCGAAAACATAGAGCAAATGCAATGCGATAACCGCAAAACTGAACACGTCTTCCCAGAAGAATGCAGGTGCGAAAAGATACTGCCCGAAGACTACTTTTTCCCAGATCGCGCCTGTCACCATGATCAGCAGAAGCACTCCGGTTTTGATGACGATCGAGAGGGTCGCGGCCTCATAGCCGGCACCGGTCAGAAGGTAGCGAACCACAAGCGCCAGCGACACGAGGAAGACCACGAACTGGAGCGGCGCGAGGATGCCCTGAACAAGCGTCCACCGCGTCGCATCGCGACGTGCACGCTCCGCATCCGAATAGAGGCGGTTGCCATCCGTCCGGATCGCCGAGGTATTGGTGCTGGCGGTCGTCATGTAAACCTTCCCTGACAGCAATTACTGTAAAGGATATTGCCGACAAACCGAATGTGTCAACTTTAAGTTACACGTGCCCGACGATTTGACGCGGTCAGGGATAACCGCCCTAAACCACAGTATAATGTCATATTTTACAGATATTTAGATGGTTTGCGCAAAAGCGTTACATCTAAACTGTCAATTTCCTTTGACAATCCGCCTGCTGCAACTGAGAATGCATCCATTGACGATCAGACGACCCAGAGAGAGACTCAGCCAAAGGACCGGCATATGGCCGATTACCGGAACGTCGATACAAAACGGAGGGTGCGTGCGTCAGATGCACAGTCCCTTTCCGCGGCACAAAAGACCGCAGCGGCAATTGTAGGCGACATCACTCGGCATCTTGATCCACAACTGCTTGGCAGGCTTCACGACGCCATGCTTGACCACAATCCGCACGAAGGCCGTGCGGCTGTCCGTCAGGCTGTCATGTCGGGCGTGCGGGCAGAGGACATCGCAGACTTCTATGTTCCCGTATTGGCTCGCGCCTATGGTGACCTGTGGTGTGAAGACGAACTGACCTTCGGGGAAGTCACCATTGCAGTCTCTCGACTACAAACTGTCCTCAGAGATCTCGAAGCTTATTGGCCGCGTGCAAATGATTGCAGAACTTCCCACGCAACGCTGATGCTCGTCATCCCGCAGGACGTCTTCCACACGCTCGGAGCGTTTGTTCTTAGTGGTCAACTGCGGCGAAAAGGCATCTCTGTCAAAATGGTTTTAGGAGGTAATGCTAAAACGATTGCCGATGAATTGAGCGGCTCTGAATTTGACGCTATCTTCATATCAGCGTCTCAGAGCGATACGCTTGCATCGCTGAGACTGATAATTGATGCTGTAAAGGCAGAGACTGAAGATGCCCCTCCTGTCGTAGTCGGGGGTTCTATCCTCGACGTCGAAACTGCTGAAACAGTGATGGCAGAGACAGGGGCAGATTATGCCACAGGACATTCAGAGGAGGCCCTACGCCATTGCGGCCTCCATCTAACCACGCAAGACGACGCGCCGACCAAGTACAGGGGTTGAGCCATGAAAATGGCCATTCAACCAGTGTTTCGGCCATGACTTCTCGTGGCACAAAGTACTGGAACAGCGGCGCAATCCCTCTGATTGCACCTGAAATCCTGGGCGATATCATCGCTCAGGTTGCGGACGTTGGCGTTGTCATATCTGACGAGGCCAAAGTGCTGTCCGTTCTGGTCAATCCCAGCTCCACCACCTTCCGCGGCCTCGACCAATGGGAAGGGCACGACATCCGGTCATTCCTGACCGGTGAAAGTGTTCGCAAGTTCGACGCACGGCTCGAACAGTTTCTTGACGACAAATCAACCGTCCGGCCGATCGAACTGAACCATGCAGATGGCAGCCAGCTCTGGGGCTCGCCGGTCCGCTACAGCTTTCACCGGATCGGCCCTGACGGTGCGATCCTCTTGCTGGGTCGTGATCTGCAACCGATCGCAGACATGCAGCAGCAGCTGGTCGAAGCGCAGCTGACCCTCGAGCGCGACTATGAAGAAAGCCGTGGTTTCGATACCCGCTTTCGGGTGCTGATGGAGAACATCAGCGACGCTGTGATCTTTGTTTCTGTCAGCAGCGGTCAGGTCGTGGACGCGAACTCTGCCGCGGCCTCATTGTTCAACCAGCCAATCGACCGCGCTATCGGCGGACGTCTGCAATCGCTTTTTGATGCACGGAAGTCTGGCGACATCGTCGAAACACTTGCCAATCAGGCTGTATCTCCGGCCAAGAAACCCTTTACGGCCCAACTGCCGGACAAAGGCGGCATGGTCGAGATTCACCCGTCACTCTATCGCGCCGCGGGAGAGCGGATGCTGCTTTGCAGGCTTCTCCCTGCAGGCGAGGCTATTGCGCGGAACGACGACCTCAAGCGCAATGTGCTGGAACTCTATCACGACGGCCCCGAGGCCATTGTCTTCGTCTCGGACGGCGGTGACATTCTTTCGGCCAATGACGCTTTCCTTGAGATGCTGCACGTCGGGCATGACATCAGTCTGCGCGGTCGCAGCTTCTCGGACTATCTGCAACGCGGCACCGTCGACTTTAAAGTCATGGCGGAAAACGCGACCCGTGCGGGCCGGATGCGGAACTACGCAACCAAGATGGCCGGTGACTACGGCAGCCCGCGTCCTGTCGATATTTCGGTTACCAAGCTGGCCGCCGGATCAAAGGTTGTGTTTGCATTCGTTATTCGCGACGCATCAAAGATCGATCCCGCAAGCGCCAAGACCGCGGCACCCGCAGACGACAGCATGCGGTCTGTAGTCGAACTCGTCGGGAGCGCAACTCTGAAAGAGATCGTCGCCGAGACGACAAACGTCGTCGAGAAGATGTGCATCGAAACTGCGGTCGAGCTAACGATGAACAATCGCGTGGCCGCCGCCGAGATGCTGGGCCTGTCGCGGCAGTCGCTTTACGTAAAACTGCGCAAGTTCGATCTACTCAGTCGCGACAACGACGACGCCTGATCCGGAAGATAGCCCGCCTAGCGCGGGCTTCTTTTTGCAAGGATACGCTGTAGGGTCCGGCGGTGCATCGACAGGCGGCGCGCAGTTTCGGAGACATTCCGGTCGCAGAGTTCATAGACGCGCTGGATATGCTCCCACCGGACACGATCCGCGCTCATCGGGTTTTCCGGCGGTGGCGGAAGCTCATCCGTACGCGACAGCAGGGCGTTGGTCACATCTGTGGCGTCAGCGGGCTTTGCCAGATAATCGGTTGCCCCGATCTTGACCGCCGCAACCGCCGTAGCAATCGCGCCATATCCTGTCAGAACCACAATCCTGCTTTCCGGGCGACGGGCACGCAGTGTCTCGACGACGTCCAGACCGTTGCCATCCTCAAGCCGCAAATCCACGACCGCGTAGGCCGGCGGCCGCGCTGTCGCGATCGCCTGACCAGCCGCAACCGATCCTGCCATTTCAACTTCGAAGCCACGCTTCTCCATTGCTTTGGCAAGACGCCGCAAGAAAGCTTCGTCATCGTCTACCAGGAGAAGACTTTTGTCTTCGCCCAGATCCAATGGTTCCGTATTCATGTTTTGACCTGTCGCTATTTTCCCTTTTGAAGATAGGCGGCTGCGCAGTTCCGTCAACAGCGCGGCCCCAGTGCGAAACCGGCAATCTGCCGCAGCGGGCATGCCACTTCAGTAACCGCGTGCAATTGAAAGGTTCGGGATTGGCGTTATCCTGTTTCAGGCAACAAGGATCGCCGCGACCATGCAAAGCACCGAATTCGAGATGTTCAATGAACAGCAACGCAGCGATTGGGTGCGTTTGCGGACGCTGGTGGCCCTGCGTTGGTTTGCGGTTGTCGGGCAATCGGCCGCAATCTTTGTTGCCACGCAGTACTACGGATTGCAGCTTCAGGTCGGCTACGCGGCACTCGTGATTACCGCCTCGGTCGTCGCCAATCTCATTTCGACCAATTTCTACCCCGAAAACAAGCGCCTGTCCGAGACTCAGGCGACCCTCTGGCTTGTGTTCGATCTGGTGCAGTTAAGTGCGCTGTTGTTCCTGACCGGCGGCCTGAACAATCCATTTGCCATGCTGTTGCTTGCGCCGGTGACAATCGCCGCCACGGTTCTGCATCTTGGCAACACGATCTTTCTTGGCCTGACTGCGATTTCGCTGACAACGGTGATAAGCGTCTACTATGTGCCGATCATCGACGCGAACGGGCTGGTCCTCGAGCTGCCGATGATCTTCCAGTTCGGCTTTTGGGTCTCTTTGCTGGTGGGGCTTGTCTTTCTCGCGCTTTATGCACGGCAGGTCACCACCGAAATGCACGCGATGGGCGAGGCGCTTGTTGCCACGCAGCTTGCGCTCGCCCGCGAACAGAAGCTGACCGACCTTGGCGGTGTGGTTGCCGCAGCAGCGCATGAACTGGGCACGCCGCTTGCAACGATCAAACTTGTCAGCAGCGAGCTGATGGAAGAACTGGACGAACATCCCGACCTGATGGAGGATGCACGGCTGATCCGCGAACAGGCTGACCGCTGCCGCGTCATCCTGCATTCCATGGGGCGCGCCGGCAAAGACGACCTGATGCTGCGGCAGGCGCCTTTTGAAACGGTTGTGCGGGAAGCGGCGGAACCCCATCTCAGTCGCGGCAAGACCGTGCGGTTCCATATTGCCCCTGCTGAAGGCGGACCTCGCATGCAGCCCACCATCATGCGCCGCCCTGAAATCATTCACGGCCTGCGCAACCTGATCCAGAATGCAGTCGATTTTGCCCGCTCAGAGGTCACTGTCGAAATGGCTTGGACCCGCGAAACCGTCGACGTGCGCATCTCGGATGACGGGCGGGGATTCCCGCAGTCTGTCCTCGGTCGGATTGGCGACCCCTATGTGCGGCGGCGGCGTGTGTCCGAGGATGGCGCCAAACGTCCTGGTTATGAAGGGATGGGACTCGGTCTCTTTATCGCCAAGACCCTGCTGGAACGTTCAGGCGCGCAACTGCGTTTCAGCAACAGCCGCCGGCACGGCCATGCCAGCTGGACCGGTCAGGCGACGGGTGGTGCAGTCGTCGATGTGTCATGGGAGCGTGGCGCATTGGGCGTGGCCGATGATCAGGCAACAGCGCCATTGGGCGAGAACCAGCGCTTCGCCATCGAATAAAGCTTCGCGCCAGCAGGATTAACAGGGCATTAACCTTCCTCTGAAAAGGTCTGACCGGGACATCGGAACAGGCTCGGCTGCGCATATGGCGACATTGGACATCATCATTCTGGCCTGCCTGCTTGCAGGGATTGCTGCCGCTCTGACAGCAATCAGGCGGCGCCCTCAGCAATCACCTACCGCGCCCGAGGCTAGCCACGCCCCCGCCGTTTTTCTGTTTCAGAACAATAATTTGCGTGATGTCTCGCCCAGCGCAGATCGTCTTCTTCCGCCCGGGGCAACAGACCTCCGCACGGTCGAGGCGTTCTTGACCACAGGCTTTCCCGACCTCTCTCTGGGCACCGTCGGACCAGCAGAAATCACGCTTGAGGGCAGGCTGCCCGGGACCTCTCTAAAGGCACGGGCCGACGGTGATTCTCTTAGGGTTGCGGTTTGGGGGCTGGACCGTATTGCATCGGAACGGACCGCGTCTGACCTCGCTTTGTTGCGGGATGTGGCCGCCCATGCGCCACAACTGATCTGGCAACAGACGGGATGCGGGCGTGTGATCTGGTCAAACGCCGCCTTTCGACAGGCGCTTGACGATGTGCAGCCTGATGGCGGTGTTCTGTTTCCCGATCTGGATGGCGCGACCGCAGCAAATGGGTTGCGACGACAGCCCGCGGGCTGTGATCTGCGCTGGTTTGACATCTCGTCAGTACCGCGCGACGGCGTTCTGACATGCTTTGCCACCGAAACAACTGAACTGGTGCGCGCCGATGCCAACAGGCGCGAATACGTCAAAACGCTGGGCCGCACCTTCGGGGATCTGTCGACCGGACTGGCGATCTTTGACAAGGACCGGCAGCTCAAGATGTTCAACCCCGCACTGCTTGAGATGAGCAAGCTGCCATTCGCATTTCTCAGCGCGCGCCCGCGGATCGACACAGTTCTGGACCGAATGCGCGAACTGCAGATGATGCCTGAACCCAAAGACTATATCAGTTGGCGCGAACAGTTCACCGCCGTCGAAGCCGGCGCGAAACGCGGCACGTATTGCGAGAACTGGCCGCTGCCGGACGGGCAAACCTTTCGCGTGACCGGCCGCCCGCATCCTGACGGGGCCTTTGCACTCTTGTTCGAGGATATCACCGCCGAAATCTCGCTGACACGCCGCTTCCGGTCTGAAATAGAAACGGGGCAAGCGGTGCTTGACAGTCTGCCCGACGCACTTGCGGTCTTTTCGCGGACAGGGACTTTGGTGATGACGAATGCTGCCTACACCGAACTATGGGGCGGCGGCGGACAGCACTTTACCCACCGTGATGTGAGCTCTGAAATCGCGCACTGGCGCGAGAACAGTGTCACCTCTGCCGTTTGGGCCGAGATACTGGAATTTGCGCAGCATGCAGCCGAACGGAAAGGATGGAGCGGTGACACACTGCTGCTGGACGGGCGGCCACTGCGTTGCCACGCAGCGCCACTTGATGGTGGAATGACCCTGATCCGCTTTGCCCTCGCCCCATCGCTTCGGCCTGTTGTCCAAAAACTGACGCAGAGAGACCCTGCAATTCGGGTGCGTGGCCGCTGAAATGCACTTGCGGGTGGCACAGCAGACCATAATGTCGGGATATGATTGCCCCGCTCCTGCAGAAAGACCTCGTTGACGAGGCTGCGATGGCCGCCTTTGCGGCGCAGATCGCGCCGCTCGTCACGGCAGGCGACACACTGCTTCTCTCTGGCGAAATCGGAGCGGGCAAATCCGCGTTTGCACGGGGCTTTATCCGCGCCAAACTCGGCCGTATGGAAGACGTCCCGTCACCGACTTTCACCCTCGTCCAAACCTACGACACCGACGAGGGCGAAATCTGGCACTGCGATCTTTATCGCCTCACCCACCCCGACGAAGCCCTCGAACTGGGGTTGGACGAAGCCTTCGAGAGCGCAATCTGTCTGATCGAGTGGCCTGACCGGCTGGGCGACGCGGCACCTGACACGGCTTTGCATCTGGAATTCGTCGCAGGGCCTGTCGCACATCACATCACGGTTTCCGGCTCAGCAGAATGGCAGGCACGTCTGAAGGCACATGATGTCTGATCGCGCGACCATTGTCTCAGCGGTTTTGCAAGGCACTGCTTGGGCGGATTGGGATCGCGTGGCGATTGCCGGCGACGCATCGGCGCGGCGTTATTTCAGGCTGTCCAACGGGATGGATCGCGTCATCCTGATGGATGCACCGCCCGCCGCCTGTCCCGATACGGCACGTTTCGTCCAGATCGCCACATTGTTGAACAACGCAGGGCTTGCAGCGCCTCGGGTGCTGCATGCCGACATCGGCGCAGGCATTCTCGTGCTGTCAGACCTTGGACCAACCGATTTTGCCACCCATCTGCGAACCTCCCCCCAAGACGAGGGCACGGTTTACAAGGCAGCCGCCGATGTCCTGCAAGACGTCGCCCGCATCACACCACCGCCTGACATGCACCGGTTGACCCCACAAATCGGCGCCGAGATGCTCGCCCCTCTCGGGACGGACTATGTGGGTGGCGACATCACCAATCTGCAAACCACGCTGGAAGATGCGCTGTCACGGCACACAGGCCCGGCCGACACTCTGGCACTACGGGATTTTCATGCCGAAAACCTGATCTGGCGTTCGGAGAGGTCCGGCACGGACCGCGTGGGTCTGCTTGATTTCCAAGATGCCTTTCTGGCACCCGCAGGCTATGATCTGGCGTCCCTCCTGCGAGATGCCCGCCGCGATGTGTCGGCTTCTACGGCCGCTGCGGTCATTGACCGTTTCGTCAGCGCGGCCCCGACAGACAGCGCGCGTTTGCGCTGTCAGATCGCCCTGCTCGGCGCACAAAGAAACCTGCGCATACTGGGGATCTTTGCGCAGCTGTCCCGCGTGCAGGGCAAACGCCGCTATCTGCAATTCATGGATCGGGTCTGGCATCACATCCTTGCCGACCTTGAAAACCCCGCGCTCGCGGACCTGCGGGCAGCTGTCCTTGCGGCCGTTCCGCCGCCGACCCCCGCGCATCTGGAAAGGCTCGCGCCATGACCCGCCCGATCCTTCTTTTTGCCGCAGGCAAGGGCACACGCATGGCACCGCTGACAGACAACCTGCCCAAGCCGCTGATCCATGTGGCTGGCAAGCCTCTGCTAGACCACGCCTATGATTACGCCAAAGAGGCTGGCTGCAGTCCGGTGGTGATCAACACGCACTATCTGGGCCACATGATCCGCGATCATGTTGCAGGCCGGGATGTCGTGATCTCGGACGAGAGCGACCTTTTGCGCGAAACCGGTGGCGGGCTGCGGCATGCGCTGCCGCTGCTTGGTCGGGATGCTGTTGTGACCATGAACACCGACGCTGTCTGGAACGGTCCGAACCCTGTCGCACAGCTTCTTGCGGCCTGGCGACCCGAGATGGAGGCGCTTTTGCTCACCGTGCCCAAGGCGCGGGCCATCGGGCATCCGGGTGCGGGAGATTTCGCGCTAACCCCCACCGGAAAACTACGTTGGGGGCGCGATCTGATCTATACCGGCGTTCAGATGCTCCGCACGGAAAGGTTTGCCGCAATGTCGCAAGAGGTGTTTTCGATGCATCCGATCTGGGAAGCGTTGATTGCCGAAGGCGCAATGGACACAGAGATTTACGACGGAACATGGTGCGACGTTGGCCAGCCCTCGAGCATCCCGCTGGCCGAGGCGATGCAAAATGTTTGAAACCTCCGCCCAGCCCCGCATCTTTGCCACGGCCCCCGGGACCGATTTTGCACGTGCGCTCGTGACGGGGCTGGAAGCACGCTGTGCCGGCTACGGTCCGACGGATTGGGCGCGGATCGAAATCTTCGTCAATACCACGCGCATGCAACGCCGTGTCCGCGAGATTTTTGACAGCGGGCCACCACGGCTTTTGCCACGAATCCGGCTGGTGACCGATCTGGCCGACGATCCAGTCGCGCCTGAACTTCCGCCAGCCGTCGCCCCGCTGCGCAGGCGGTTGGAGTTGTCACAGTTCGTGGCCAGATTGCTCGATGCCCAGCCGGATCTGGCACCGCGGGCGGCGCTTTACGATCTCTCCGACAGCCTTGCGCGACTGATGGATGAAATGCAGGGCGAGGGGGTCACACCGGACGATATCGCCGCTCTCGATATCACGGACCAGTCAGGCCACTGGGAGCGGGCTCTGGCGTTCCTCAAGATCATCACGCCCTTCTTTACCCGCAGCGACCAGCCACCGGACAAAGAGGCCCGTCAGCGCATGGTAGTGACGGCGCTTTCGCAGCAATGGGCTGACAATCCGCCAGCGCATCCGGTCATCGTGGCAGGCTCAACCGGATCGCGGGGGACGACCGCCCTTTTCATGCAGGCCGTCGCAAACCTGCCGCAAGGCGCGGTCATCCTGCCCGGTTTTGACTTCGACGTGCCAGCGCCGGTCTGGCAAGGCATGCAGACAGAGCTGGAGTTCGAGGATCACCCGCAATACCGCTTCCGCAAGTTGATGGATGTGATCGGCTTTGCGCCTTCGGACGTGCGCCAATGGGCCGAAGGCGCGCCCGCGAACCCGGCCCGCAACGCGCTTGTCTCGCTATCGCTGCGCCCCGCGCCGGTCACGGACCAATGGCTACAGGAAGGCCCCGGGCTGGGCGAACTTGCTACAGCAACTGACGACCTGACCTTGGTCGAGGCCCCCTCTCCCCGTGCCGAGGCGGAAACCATCGCCCTGCGAATGCGGCAGGCGGTCGAGGATGGTCAGACTGCGGCCCTGATCTCGCCTGACCGGATGCTGACGCGGCAGGTCACTGCGGCGCTCGACCGTTGGAACATCACGCCTGATGACAGTGCAGGCACTCCGCTTGCCTTGTCACCGCCCGGTCGTTTCCTGCGGCATGTCGCTGACCTTTTCGGCAAACCCCTTACGGGCGAAGCCCTGCTGACCCTCCTGAAACATCCCATCTGCCATTCGACGGATGATCTGCGCGGCGATCATCTGCGGCACACCCGCGATCTGGAAATTGCTTTGCGCCGCTATGGCCCGCCTTTTCCGAAGGCTGCCGATCTGGCAGGCTGGGCCGGCGCGCAGGCCGACCGCCAAAGCTGGGTGGCGTGGCTGATCCCCTTGGTGACGGGCCTTGAAGACGTTGCCGAGGACCAGCTTTCCACTTTCCTTGAGCGTCATCTGGACATCGCCGGCGCCCTTGCTGCGGGGCCGGATGCTGAAGGCAGCGGCGGCCTTTGGGAGGAAGCCGCGGGGCGCGAGGCGCGCAGGGTCTGCGATAACCTTGCAAACTCCGCCGACGCAGGGGGCCGGATGTCCGCCCGGGACTACGTAGCTCTCTTTTCCGGTGTCATCAGCGACGGCGTGGTGCGCGACCGTGACGCGGGCCATCCGCAGGTTCTGATCTGGGGCACGCTCGAGGCACGGGTGCAAGGCGTTGACCTCACTATTCTCGGCGGCATGAACGACGGCGTCTGGCCCGAAGCCCCGCCGCCTGACCCGTGGCTTAACCGGACACTGCGCGCGAAGGCGGGGCTCTTGTTGCCTGAACGCAAGATCGGGCTCTCGGCCCATGACTATCAGCAGGCGATGGGCGGCAAAGAGGTCTGGATCACGCGGGCAAGGCGGTCTGCCGATGCCGAAACTGTGCCGTCGCGCTGGGTGAACCGGCTGACCAATCTGCTCAACGGCCTGCCCGATCAGGGCGGCGTCGAGGCGTTGGCCGGAATGCGCGAACGCGGTGACCACTGGTTGCAGGTTGCAGCAAAACTGTCCGCACCGGCCAAGCCCGTTGACCCCGCACCACGCCCCTCGCCCTGCCCACCGACTGAGGCGCGTCCCGATCAGTTGTCCGTCACCCAGATCAAGACGCTGATCCGCGATCCCTACGCGATCTACGCCCGCAAGGTGTTGCAACTTGACCCTCTCGATCCTTTGACGCCCAGCGCGGATGCCCCGCTAAAGGGTAACATCATCCACAAGGTTCTTGAGCGTTTCATCAAAGGCAAACACCAGCCCGAAGACCGCGCGACCCTGCTTGCCATCGCCGAGGATCAATTCACCAAGGACTGCCCGTGGCCGACAGTCAGGGCGCAATGGCTGGCGCGCTTTGAACAGATCGCCGACACCTTCCTGACGCAGGAGGCCGAGCGACAAACCGCTGCGACTCCGCAAGTGTTCGAGGAACGCGCCGAAACGACCGTTGGCACCTCTGGCGTCACACTCGTTTGCAAGGCCGACCGGATTGATCTTTCCGCGACAGGGTCTGCCCTGATCTACGACTACAAGACCGGCGAACTGCCCAGTGAGAAGAAGCAGGTGAGTTTTGAAAAGCAGCTGCTGGTGACGGCGGCCATGGTCGAACGGGGCGCATTTGCAAAGCTGGGGGCCCTGCCCGTCGAGAAGGCCGAATTCGTCGGGATCAACACGGCGATGAAGACCGTTGCGGCACCCTTGACCAAGAATCCACCCGATCAGGTCTGGGCAAATCTCGAACAGCTTTTCATCCGATGGCGCGAGGAAGACCGCGGGTTTACCGCGCGACTGGCCATGTTCTCGAAAGATGACAAGAGCCCCTATGACCACCTGTCGCGCTACGGCGAGTGGGACACCAGCCAAGACGTCGCGCCGGAGAAACTGACATGATCCGCGACGACGCCACCCAGCGGCAGGTTGATGCCGCCGATCCGATGCGGTCGACCTGGCTTTCGGCCAATGCGGGGTCCGGCAAGACACGCGTGCTGACTGACCGCGTGGCGCGCCTTTTGCTCGAAGATGTCTCGCCGCAGAACATCCTCTGTCTGACCTATACCAAGGCGGCCGCAACCGAGATGCAGAACCGCCTGTTCAAACGGCTGGGCGAGTGGGCGATGATGCCCGACGCACAACTGCGCGACGCACTTGGGGCACTTGGGGTTGAACGTGCGATTGATGCCGAAAAGCTGCGGCAGGCCCGCACGCTCTTTGCGCGGGCAATCGAGACGCCGGGCGGGCTGAAAATCCAGACGATCCATTCGTTCTGTGCCGGTGTCCTGCGGCGGTTTCCGCTCGAGGCGCAGGTCAGCCCGCAGTTCCGCGAGATGGAGGACCGCGAAGCGCAACTGCTACGCGCCGATGTTGTGGACCGGATGTTGCAGGGGCCGGATGCAGCGGCGGTGCAAGAGATGCTGCAGCATTTCACCGGCGACGATCTTGCCGCACTGACTGCCGAAATCGCCCAGCATCGCGACAGGTTCGCAGGGCCACCCGAACGCGCAAAAATGCTCGCCCTGATTGGGCTTGCTCCCGACGCTACCCGTGAAGATGCACTGGCCCTCGCGTTCAGCGGTGACGAAGCCGCGATTGCCGAACAGGTGGCCGAGGTCTTCCGCGATCAAAGTGCCACTTACCAAAAATTCGCGGCAACCCTTGGCACCATCAACTTCACCAGCCCCGGCTGGTCCGACCTTGATACGCTCTTTTCGCTGTTTCTCTACGCCAAGGACGGCACGTCGAAGTCCGTCAATTTTCCGCAAAGCAATCATGGCAAAGCGGTCGCCGCGATGGCCCCTATCGCAGAAGAGGTGCACGATTGGATGGACCGTGTTGCAGCAGCGCGGCAACATCTACTGGCCTTTGATGTAGCCGACCGCACCGCGGCCCTCTACAGCTTTGCCACCCGTTTTGTCCCGGCCTATGAGGCGCGCAAACTGGCGTTGGGTGCGCTCGACTTCGACGACCTGATCCGCAAGGCGAAGGCCTTGCTCAACGACCCCGATGTCGCGCAATGGGTGCTGTTCCGGCTTGATGGCGGGATCGACCATATTCTCGTGGATGAAGCACAGGACACCAGCCCGACCCAATGGGCCGTGATCGAACGGCTCACGCAGGAATTCGCCAGCGGCGCGGGCGCGCGTCCGAACCGCGAACGGACAGTCTTTGTCGTGGGCGACAAGAAGCAGTCGATCTATTCCTTCCAGGGCGCGGACCCGGATGCCTTTGACGCGATGAAGGATCACTTCAGCGCCGCACAAAAGGCCGTGGGCAAGTCGCTGTTTCCCACATCGCTTGATCATTCCTTCCGGTCGGCACAGGCTATTCTGTCTGTGGTCGATGCCTGTTTCAGCGGTGATCGCGCCAAAGGCATGGACGACAGCCTGACGCATATTGCCTTTAAGGATGGTATGCCCGGCCGCGTAGACCTCTGGGAGGTTATCGAAAAAGACGACAATAACGATGACCGCGTCTGGTACGACCCTGTTGATGCGCCCAGCGCGACCGATCACAGGGTGCGGATGGCCGACAGGATCGCCAGCCAGATCAAGTGGATGATCGCCAACGAAACCATCCCCGAAGAGAACGGCAACACCGGCACCTACCACCGGCGCCCTATCACCGAGGGTGATTTCCTGATCCTCGTCCAGCGCCGCTCGGACCTCTTTGCCGAGATCATCCGCGCCTGCAAGAAGGCCGAACTCAAGATCGCCGGGGCCGACCGGCTACGCGTGGGGGCGGAACTTGCGGTCAAGGATCTTGCCGCGCTCTTGGGGTTTCTTGCCTTGCCCGAGGATGATCTTTCACTGGCTGCTGCGCTGCGGTCGCCGCTCTTTGGTTGGTCGGAACAGGATCTCTACACGCTCGCCCACCACCGCGAAGACGGCGTTTTCCTCTGGCAGGCCCTGCGCCAGTCGGACCGGAGCGAAACTCTGGCCGTGCTGAACGACCTGCGGCGGCAGGCCGATTTTCTGCGGCCATACGATCTGCTCGAACGCATCCTGATCCGTCATGACGGTCGCCGGAACCTGCTCGCCCGACTTGGCCCCGAGGCAGAAGACGGGATCGACGCACTTCTGGCGCAGGCCCTGTCTTATGAAAGCACAAGCGTGCCCTCGCTGACCGGATTCCTCAGTTGGATGGAAACCGACGATGTCGAGATCAAACGCCAGATGGAAAGCAAGGGCGACCGCATCCGCGTGATGACCGTGCATGGTGCGAAAGGGCTTGAAGCACCGATTGTGATCCTGCCCGACGCAGCCAAGCGCGATATCCGCCTCCGTCAGGAATTGCTGCCAGCAGACGACCAGATGATCTGGAAGCCCCGCGCCGAGGCCATGCCCGACACCGTCGAAACCTTCCGCACCGAGGCCATCGAAAAACAACGCCGCGAACGCATGCGTCTGCTGTATGTTGCAATGACCCGTGCCGAAAAATGGCTGATTGTCGGCGCGGCAGGCGAAACCGGTGATGGCGATGAAAGCTGGTACAACATTATCGCTGACGGCATGGAGGAACGTGGCGCGGTTGAGACAATCTCCGGCGGTTTATCCATGCGTCGTGTCGCAACCGGCGACTGGACGGGGCTGCCTCTTGAGACACCCCAAAAATACCCGCCGCCCGATATCTCGGTTCCTGCTTTTGGGGACATCAATCCGGTTGTGCGCAAGACGACCCTCTCGCCCTCGGATCTCGGCGGTGCGAAGGTTCTGGCCGGAGACCCCTCTGAAATCGACTCCGAGGCTGCCAAAGCGCGCGGCACGCGCATCCACAGACTTCTAGAGCATCTGCCACGCGTGGCACCAGCGGATCGCGCAGCACTGGGCCTCAAGATCGCTGAAGACGACCAAGATACCGTTGCTCAGGTGATCCGCCTGCTGGACGACGCCGCATTGGCCGCCATCTGGGCGGACGGCGCCCTGACCGAAGTCGATATTACCGCGGATATTGCAGGGCTGGGGCGCATCCATGGCGCCATTGACCGTCTGATTGTGACGGATAGCACCGTCACGGCGGTCGATTACAAGTCAAACCGCCTTGTGCCTGACACCGCCGCAGACGTCCCGGAAGGGTTGCTGCGCCAGATGGCGGTCTATCAGGCCGCCCTCCGGCAGGTCTTCCCGCAACTGCCTGTTTCCGTGGCAATCCTCTGGACAGAAACCGCAAAGCTTATGCCGCTGCCGGATATTCTTCTTCACGAAGCCCTGATGAAGATTTCGGTGTCTTGACCATCGGTCTGCGGGTTCATAGGTTCTCGGCTCAACTTGTCCCGCCAAGGAGTAACCCTGATGGCAACCGTAGCAGTGACAGACGCCACTTTTGACGCCGAAGTGCGCCAGTCCGATATCCCCGTCGTCGTCGATTTCTGGGCAGAGTGGTGCGGCCCTTGCAAACAGATCGGCCCCGCTCTGGAAGAGCTTTCCGACGAAATGGCCGGCAAGGTCAAAATCGTCAAAGTGAACGTCGACGAAAACCCGAATTCTCCCGCCCAGATGGGCGTGCGCGGCATTCCGGCGCTTTTCGTCTTCAAGAACGGCGAAGTCGTCTCAAACAAGGCCGGTGCAGCACCAAAAGCCGCCATTCAGGGCTGGATCGAAGACTCGATCTGATCCGCCGAAACCAATTCGATCAAGGGCGCCCGCTGTGGCGCCCTTTTTCATTCAGACCGGCCAGTCGTGGGCGCGCAGCACATTGCGGATCTTGTTCTTGGCCTCGGGCCTGCCCGCATTGATCGCCTGTTTCTGCAAGAACCAATAAAGATATGAGGCATAGTCCGGCGTGTGATGGGGCGCCATCATGATTGCTTTTTCTGCACCAATCTCGCCTACATTCAGTGCGATATGGTGAAAGTCGGACTTGCCGAACAGCACCAGCGGTTTGCCAAAGAACAGCCCCATAAAGCCGACGCTCGAGTTTTCCGTGACGACGTAATCGCAGTTCTGCAGATAGCGTTCCGTGCCTGCGGTCTGCAGAAACAATCTTGCATGCTGTCTGGTCAGATCCTTGAGCGCCGCTTCTTCGGCTTCGGTGTAGGTTTCATTCGGGTGCAGGGTCACAACAACCTGCCGCTTGTCGTCATGGTCGAGAACAGCCTGAAGCATCTCGATCGGGCTTGCGTGCTGGAAGGATCGCCGCTCCAGCAGCTTTCCTTGCAACGGCACAAAGGCGAAGCCGTCACGCCGCGCCTCGCGCGGGGCCTCGTCGAACAAGCGTGTCCGCCAGAAGCGGTAGAAGTTCGATGCCTTGCGGGGATCAACCGACAGCGGATCAAAACTCGCCTTAGCGACTGGCCATTCCCAGCGTTCGGCCTGCTTTTCGATATGCCAGAACGGATAGAGGTATGTCTTGCGAAACACCAATCCGCGTGCGTTGACCGGCTCTTGCATCAGGAAAAGACCGCGCCCCGGACGCGCCATTGCCCGCAGTCTTGCGGCGGTATCATCGGAATCGAACGCGACCGTGAGGCCCGCCGTCTGCAGGACTTCCGACACCTTCGTGATAAAGTTCTGGTTTCCGTTCTCCGCCTGACGACGAAGCTGCGGAGGCAGATAGAATGTGACGGTATCGCGGGCGCTCATGGGCGGAAGCTAGCGCTCCGATTGCACCTGAACAAGCGCGTCGGGGTTGTTTGCGTCCGGACTGCCCGCCATATAGTCCGTTAAGACGCGAAAAGGAGCCATCACATGGCACATGATGAATTCCCCGGCTGGCACGGCACCACGATCATCGGCGTCCGCAAGGGCGGCAAGGTTGTGATTGCAGGCGACGGGCAGGTCAGCCTTGGCCAGACCGTGATCAAGGGCACAGCCCGCAAGGTCCGGCGCCTGTCCCCGGGCGGGCAGGACGTAATCTGCGGCTTTGCCGGTTCGACCGCCGATGCATTTACCCTGCTCGAGCGTCTTGAAAAGAAGCTTGAGGCTACACCCGGCCAACTGGCCCGCGCATCGGTGGAACTGGCCAAGGACTGGCGCACCGACAAATACCTGCAAAAGCTGGAGGCGATGCTGATCGTCAGCGACGGCAAGGATTTGTTCGTGATCACAGGGGCGGGCGATGTGCTTGAGCCTGAACATGACATCGCCGCAATCGGATCGGGCGGGAACTTCGCGCTGGCCGCAGGGCGGGCCATGATGGACACAGACAAGGACGCCGAAACCATCGCCCGCGCCGCGATGGCCATTGCGGCCGATATCTGCGTCTACACAAACGGCAACCTGACCGTCGAAAGCATCGGCTGATGATCGAGCGCGACGATATCCGCGCCGCCGTTGCCAGCGGGCTCTTGAACGAGAAACAGGCTGCTGGCCTGATCTCACTGTCCGACAGCCGCCGCGGTGCGCGCGAAGACCTTGCCGTGGGTGATGAGCCTTTCGAATTGTTCAAAGGCTTCAACGAGATATTCATCGTCGTCGGGCTTCTGATCCTGTCGATTGGTTGGTGGGGCATGCTGGCCGTCATCTTCGGCGAGCAGATGGGAAGCCTGCAGCGCAACACCGTCATTTCCGGTGTGATCGGCGGCATCTTCCTCTGGCTGCTGTCCGAGTATTTTGTTCGCAAGCGCCGCATGGTGGCACCGGCCATTGCCCTTTCGGTCATGTTCGCCATCAACTCTGCCAGTCTCTTCATCGTGGCCATGTCCGAGCCCTTCATGGTGGCGCAGAACGACTACTCGAGTGTGCCGTTCCCCCTGCTCCTCGCCACCCTGACCCTGCTGGTCTACTGGTGGCGCTTCCGCGTGCCATTCGCGATGGCAATGATCGCCGTGGGGCTGTTTGCTGTCGCCATTGTCTTTGCCGCCAGCCGTGGCGGCCGCATCGATGACATCAGCGAATTCTTCCTGTTGTCCGCCGATGGTCCATTTGCGTGGATCACTCTGGTGCTGGGGCTGGTTGTGTTTGCCGTCGCCATGGCCTTTGACATGAGTGACCCGCACCGTGTCACCCGCCGATCGGCCAACGGGTTCTGGCTGCATGTTGTTGCTGCCCCTGCCTTGGTAAATACAGTGGCGCTGTCGCTGATCACGCAGGATACTGCCGCCTCCAATGTCATTCTTCTTGCGCTGCTGGCTCTCTTTGCCATCGTCGCCATCGTCATCGACCGCCGGTCGTTCCTGATTGCGGCCATTGGCTATATCGTGGCCCTTGCTGCTGCCGTCTTTGACGGCGAAGGTGCGGCACTCACTGTTCTCATCCTCGGCGTTGTGCTTCTTCTTCTGGGTGCTTTCTGGGAACGCATCCGCGCCCGTGTGCTGCGGATCATGCCCGGATTTATCCCCTTGCACCGCCTTCCCCCATCCCATGCCTAAGGACTGGACATGACAGACCTGACCCCCCGCGAAATCGTCTCGGAACTTGACCGTTTCATTATCGGCCAGAAGGACGCGAAACGCGCCGTGGCTGTAGCCCTGCGCAACCGCTGGCGGCGCAAGCAGTTGGGCGATGACCTGCGGGACGAGGTTTATCCCAAGAACATCCTGATGATCGGGCCTACCGGCGTCGGCAAGACCGAGATTTCACGCCGTCTGGCTAAACTCGCCCGCGCGCCTTTCCTTAAGGTGGAGGCGACGAAATTCACCGAGGTCGGCTATGT
>CAZOMZ010000010.1:0-3283 GCA_964581065.1 uncultured Loktanella sp.
GCGCGATGTAGGACGAGAAGTCGGTCTGTGTCAGCGGTGTCAGCACCGTGTTCACAGTTTCCCAGCCCAGAGCCTCGGTCGAGGACTGAACAGCTTCCTGTGTGGTGTAACCCCAGTTGTAGTCTGCGGTCAGGTGATATGCCTTACGGTCGGTGCCGTACTGTGCAGCAAGCAGAGGCGCCAGCGCCGCGCCGGACATATACGAGTTGAAGAAGTGGCGGAAACCATTGGCCCGCTTGTCCTTACCCGTTGTGTCGTTGGAGTGGGTCAGACCGGCCATGAAGATGATGCCAGCTTCCTGGCAGAGCGCCTGCACAGCAACAGCAACACCCGAGGACGAACCGCCCGAAACCATGATGGCGCCGTCTTTTTCGATCATCGAACGTGCCGATGCGCGCGCAGCGTCGGACTTGGTCTGTGTGTCACCGGTTACATAGTTAACGCGGCGGCCCAGAATACCTGTCCCGTCGAGGTTCCGCTCGGAGAAGGTGTTCAGCATACCGCCGTCGCCTTCGCCGTTCAGGTGCTCGACCGCCAGTTCGAATGCGCGCAGCTCGTCCGCGCCTTCGTCGGCGTATGGGCCGGTCTGTGGCACGTTGAAACCAAGAATGACTTCGCTGTCGCCAGGCGCGTTGGTAAAGCCCGCATGGGCATCCGCGCGCAGATAAGTTGGCAGAGCGAGGCCGGCGCTGGCTACCATGCCAGTCTTCAGCACGCCACGACGTGAAAATTTAGAATTGGACATTCAATCCTCCCTAGAGATTTCTGTCTTCGGGCCTCCTCGCCCGTTGAGCAGTCACTTTACAGTGTCCCTCCAGTCTGCGGGCCGCAGATGATTTCTGGCAACAAACCATTGAGACCGCTGGACGAATTTGTAAATTAATGTACAGTTATCTGGTTAATTCTGTAAAAGGGTTTTCCCGCAACTGCAGAAAGCCACTGAAACCGTTAGAGGAATATCAGGTGTCACCGCAACGACTGGCAGGTTCCCGGATACGTCAAAAGCGGCTCGACCGTGGGTTGAGACAAGCGACTGTTGCGGAAACAGTGGGCATTTCGCCGTCTTACCTTAACTTGATCGAGCACAATCGGCGCAGAATCGGCGGCAAATTGTTGGCAGACATTGCGCGGGTGCTCGAAGTGGACCCTGCATTGCTGACGGACGGGGTCGACAATGCGATGCTCGACCAGATGAAGAATGCCGCGAGCGTTCTGAGTGCCGAGGTCGAACTGTCGCGCACCGAAGAACTGGCCGCCCGCTACCCGGGGTGGAGCGCACTGATCGCCGCCCAGTCCCGCAGGATCGAGGCCTTGCAGGCGCAGGTACAGGTGTTGTCCGACCGGATTTCCTTTGACCCCCAGCTTGCGCAATCCCTGCATGAAGTGATTTCTGCCGTCACGGCGATCAGGTCGTCGGCGTCGATCCTTGTCGGGCCTGAAAAGCTGGATAGTGACTGGCAGCGCCGCTTTCATCAGAACATCCATGACGACAGTGTGCGACTGGCCAAAAGCGGCGAGGCGCTTGTCGCCTATCTGGAGGCCCCTGAGGAAGCGCTTGAAGGGGCCGCATCGGCCTTTGAGATGGTCGAGACGTTTCTGGCGCAGACAGGGTTCCATTTGTCCCAGATCGAACAAGGGTCACCGCCGCAGGCCATTGCGGAGGCGGCGGGTCTGGGCGAGGCGGCCACCGCAGTGCTGGCCGATTATGCCAGTCAGTATGCGCAGGATGCAGCGCTGTTGCCGATGGACCAACTGGAAGATGCTGTGCGCCGTCACGGTTATGACCCGTCCCGACTGGCGCAGATCCTGCAGGTGCCCTTTGCCGCCGTCCTGCGCCGCCTTGCGACCCTGCCCAAATCCAACGGGCATCCGCCGATGGGGTTGGCGATCAGCGATGCGGCAGGGGCATTGCTGTTGCTCAAGACAGTTCCTGGATTTGCAATGCCACGGATCGGCGGGGCCTGCCCGCTCTGGCCTGTGTTCTCGGCGATCAGTCGCCCAGAACAGCCGGTCAAGCTGGATGTTGCTCTTCCCGCACAGGGTGGCACGCGGTTGCGATGCTATGCTGTAGCCACTGCCCAACCCGCGACCCGCTTTGACGTCCCGCCCGTCGTACAAAGCACAATGCTGGTGATGCCCGACCCAGCAGATCCTGCCGCTGACGCGCTTTCGGTCGGTGTCTCTTGCCGGATCTGCCCGCGACAGGACTGTTCCAGCCGCCGCGAGCCTGCAATGATCGGGCTTTGATCCCGCAAGGTGCTTTGACAGCGCACAGTTAACAGGCAATATTGACCTTCAAGGCCGGGGAGGGACGCGGCCGCATCAGGGAGGCGATGAGATGGGCAAACGTGTCCTTCTGATCGAAGATGAGCCGAATATCATCGAGGCGATCAGCTTTATTCTGTCGCGTGACGGGTGGACCGTGCATACGCACGAGGACGGCAGCACGGCTATGGACAAGATCCTTGCCACGCCGCCCGACATGATCATCCTTGATGTCATGTTGCCCGGTCGCAGCGGGTTCGACATTCTGCGCGACCTGCGCAGCCAAGCCGCAACGCAAGACATTCCGGTGATGATGCTGACCGCGCGCGGTCAGGAAAAGGACCGCGAACTGGCTCAGCGGTTGGGGGTCAATCACTTCATGACCAAGCCCTTCTCGAACACAGAGGTGCGCGACTACGTGCGCAGCTTGATGGAGGCATGAGCCGCAAGTCTCCGCCGCCGATCTTTCTGCAACGGGCAAGTTACCGGCAGCGCCGTCTGAGAGACGCCGCCAAGCTGCTCCCGTTTCTGGGCATGATCCTCTGGGCAATTCCTCTGACGTGGTCTCATGGCGAGGGTGATGATCACATTGGCACCTCGGGGCTGATCTATGTCTTCGGGGTCTGGGTGATCCTGATTGTGCTGACCGGCCTGATGGCCAGTCGGATCAGAAGCGACACGCCCAAGGAGGACGAAGGCGGAGGCAGCGCGACGCAATGATGCCGTTCAGTGCCCTTATCGCCGTCGCCCTGCTTTATGTGACGTTCCTCTTTGCGGTGGCCTTCTGGGCCGAGCGCAGCGCGGCAAGCGGCAAGACCGGCTGGCTTTATTCGCCCTGGATCTACACTTTGTCGCTCAGCGTCTATTGTACCGCCTGGACCTTTTATGGCGCGGTTGGATACGCGGCACGCTCCGGCCTCGAATTCGTGACGATCTATCTGGGGCCAACACTTGTTATGGTCGGGTGGTGGTGGATCCTGCGGCGGCTGGTGCGGATCGGGCGGGCGCAGCGCATTAC
>CAZOMZ010000010.1:3383-20625 GCA_964581065.1 uncultured Loktanella sp.
GTATTTGTGGTCTGGGGCATCGGCGGCGGACCATCCGAGATGTTGACGCGGATCGAGGCCTCAGAGATCGACCTCTGGGATCAGGAAAGCGGGCGCTGGGTCAGTCTGATTTTCCTCTCGGCGGCGGCTTTCTTGTGCCTGCCTCGGATGTTTCAGGTGCTCGTCGTCGAGAATTCCGACGAAAGGCACTTGGCCTTCGCCAGTTGGGCCTTTCCGCTTTATCTCTTTCTGATGAGCCTCTTTGTGGTGCCGATCGCGGTTGTGGGGCTTGATCTGCTACCAGAAGGCAGCAACCCCGATCTCTTCGTTCTGACCATTCCGCTGTCGCAGGGCCAAAGCGAACTGGCAGTGCTGTCATTCTTGGGCGGCCTGTCGTCGGCGGCATCCATGGTGATCGTGGCGACAATTGCACTTGCAACGATGGTGTCGAACCACATCGTTGTGCCGATCTGGCTGTTTCTTCAGGGACAGCAGGGCGCTGTCTTCAGCGGGGACGTCCGGAATGTGATCCTGAGATCACGGCGCATCTCGATTGCTGCGATCCTGGGGCTGGGGTTTCTCTACTACCGCATGTCCGGCGGCGGCACGGCGCTTGCAGCCATCGGGTTGATCTCGTTTGCGGGGGCGGTGCAGATCCTGCCGGCCATGCTGGGTGGCATCTTCTGGCGTGGTGCGAACCGCGTGGGTGCGGCGCTGGGGCTGATTACGGGGCTGGCGATCTGGCTTTGGACACTTTTCCTGCCAAGTTTCGGCGTGGATGCGGTGATCAGCCAGTCGGTGATGGACCAAGGGCCATTCGGCATTGCCTCGCTGCGCCCGCAGGCGCTTTTCGGGATCGATGGGCTCGACCCGCTGGTTCACGGGGTCATGTGGTCGATCCTGCTCAACACCTTCATGTTCATCGTAGGGTCGCTGCTGACCTTTCCGCAGCCGCTTGAACGGTTGCAAGGCGCGCAATTCGTCAATGTCTTCGATCATTCGAATGCGGCCCCGTCCTGGACGGCCGCCGCCGCCGGCGCTGAGGATCTGTTGATCATGTCGCAGCGCATTCTGGGCAGCACCGAGGCGCAGGCGATCTTCGAACGCGAGACCGCCCGCCAAGGCAAGGTTGGCGAACTGCCCGAGGTGACACCGGCCTTTGTCGAACGGTTGGAACGTGAGCTGGCGGGGTCAGTGGGGGCCGCGACGGCCCACGCCATGATCGGCCAGTTGATCGGTGGCAGCAGCGTCTCGGTCGAGGACCTGATCGCGGTGGCAGATGAGGCCGCGCAGATTCTGGAGTATTCCAACCGGCTTGAGGCAAAATCCGCCGAACAGGAGCGCACCGCCCGTGCCCTGCGCGAGGCCAACGCCAAGCTGACCGCGCTGTCGATCCAGAAAGACGCCTTTCTCAGCCAGATCAGTCACGAATTGCGCACGCCGATGACTTCGATCCGGTCCTTTTCAGAGATTTTGCGCGAAGGCGGCATGCCGCCCGATGCGCTGGGGCGCTATGCAGGGATTATCCATGACGAGGCGGTTCGCCTGACCCGGTTGCTGGATGATCTGTTGGACCTGTCGGTGCTCGAGAACGGGCAGGTCGTCCTGCACGAGAGCACGGGCAAGCTGAGCGGACTGATCGAACGGGCCATCGGTGCTGCAGGGCTGCATGACGGCGTGCTGGAGGTGCGGCGTGCACCCGTTGACGAAGATGTCATCCTCACAACCGATCTGGACCGGCTGGTGCAGGTGTTCATCAACCTGATTTCGAACGCGCGGAAATACTGCGAGGTCGACAATCCGGTTCTGACGATCCGCGTCGTTCGGCAGGGCAAGATGACGGCTGTCGATTTCGTGGACAACGGACGCGGGATTGCGCCTGAAAACCACGAGCTGATCTTCGAGAAGTTCTCGCGGATTTCCGATGAAAGCAAGGCAGGCGGGGCCGGTTTGGGGCTCGCGATCTGTCGTGAGGTCATGCACCGGCTGGGCGGTGATGTCAGCTATCTGCCGCAAGCAAGAGGCGCCGGCTTCCGGGTGATCCTGCCGCAGCAGGCGATCAAGGCCGAATTAGAGAAAACGTAACGAAATCGGCCTAGTGTCCGGCCAAAGTTGAATTGGCGGGGCCATGACCGACGGCACACATGCGAACATCCTGCGGCGGAAGGCCGGTATGCAGGACAGCGGGGTTGCGCCTGACCCGCTGACCTCGTCCCGTGCTGTGCGTCTTGTCTTGTCCAAGGTCGCGCAGGATTGCGCGGGTCTGGCGCTGACTGTGTCCGGCGTCTCTGACGACAGCGATGACCTTGATGCGATGCTGGCAGGGCTTCCCGAAGGGCTGATGCTGGTGCCGTTGTTGCGCGACGACCGCGCGGTCGGGCTGATTGCATTGGACCAGCAGTTGCGGGCAGCCGTGCTTGAAATCACCACGATCGGGGCCGTCTTGCCGCAACCGGCTGACGATCGTCCGCCCACAGGCACCGACCGTTTCCTCTGTGATCCGCTGATCAAGGGGTTTCTCGACAGGTTTCCCGACGCGGTCCGCGCAACCTCTCTTGAAGATTGGGCGGACACGGTTGTCGCTGGTGATCTGTTTGACAGCACCCGGACGGCCG
Source organism: uncultured Loktanella sp. (assembly GCA_964581065.1). Lineage (GTDB taxonomy): Bacteria > Pseudomonadota > Alphaproteobacteria > Rhodobacterales > Rhodobacteraceae > Yoonia. The sequence goes on from CAZOMZ010000010.1 coordinate 5,978, forward strand.
GACTGGTTCTGGACGATGGGCGCTACCGTGCGGTGCAGATGACGGTAGGCCTCGGGGCGACAGACCGGCAGGGAGTGTTGCTGATGGTTCTGCCAGTTGTCAAACCGGCGCCAGAGATGCATGTCCCTGCTGATCTGCCCGTCGACTGGTCGCTTGCCTTTCCTGCGGCGGTCGAGGCAGCACCGGCACAATTGGACGCGGAACTACACCGTTTCACCTTGCCTCTGTCCGTGGTTGAGCGGTTGCGCGTCGGCACCGTTGTGCCGCTTGACGGATGCAGCGTCGCGTCGGTCCGCTTGCGTGCCTCTGACGGCAGGATCGTTGCACGGGCGCGTTTGGGGCAAAGCGGCGGGATGCGGGCAATCCGGCTGGAGATACCGCCGGCACCTGACCTTAACGAACTTGCCCCCGCTGCGATGCCCGAGGCACCTTTGGTGGCGATGGCGGAAATCGCAGAAGACGCAATGGACAGCGCCTCTTTCGATCTTCCCGAGCCTGCCGAGGGATTTGCCTTTGACGAGGCCGAAGGCGGCCTGACCTAGCGGTTGGCCATCGCCTCAAGCTGGCCGCGCATGCCGCCAAGATCGTAGCCCGCGCCTGTTGTCGCTGCGATGATATCGTCTGCTGACATGTCTTTGGCTTGCGCAAAGGACCAGACAATTGACGACCGCGTGCCCGAGGCGCAATAGGCCAGCACAGGCCCGTCGGAGCCATCCATCGCCGCTTTTTGCATGTCGATCATATCCATGTTCAGCCCCTGATGGGTGACAGGATTGACCACAAAAGCCAGTCCAGCGGCCGTCGCCGCCGCCTCGATCGCTGCTGCCTGATGGCTTGGCGGGACTTCCGCATCGGGCCGGTTGCAGATGATCGTCTTGTAGCCGGCAGCAACAATGGCAGGAATGTCCTCTGCCGCGATTTGCGGTGAGACGGCGAAAGTCGGGCTCAGTGGTCGAATATCCATGCGTTATCCATAGACGGCGGCTGCCTGCTGGTCCAGCCGGTTGCGTACAGCCGGTGCAAGCGCCATCCCGCCGATCATGGCAAGCAAGAAGACGATCCCGCCCATTCCGCCAAAACTCAGCGATGCGATCACCGGACCGGGGCACAGGCCAGCGAGACCCCACCCCATGCCGAACATGGTCGAGCCCACCACCAGATTGCGTCCGAGTTCAGGGCGCGGCTGGTCCGGAAAGGTCTCGGCCAACACGGGCTTGCGCCCGCGCGTGAACCGCCATGCGACGGCCATCGGAATGATGGCTCCGCCCATGACAAAGGCCAGCGTCGGGTCCCAGGCGCCAAAGATATCCAGCCAGCCCTGAACCTTCGTTGTATCAGTCATGCCTGAAATCAGCAGGCCCAGCCCAAAAAGGGCACCGACAAGAAAAGAGACAAGAGCGCGCATCAGATCACCTCCAGCACATGTTTGAACAGCACTACGGTCAGACCGCCTGCGCCAATGTAGAAGACCGTGGCCACGATCCCGCGCAGCGACAGGCGCGAGATGCCGCAGACCCCGTGGCCCGAGGTGCAGCCATTCGCCAGCCGCGTGCCCACGCCCACCAGCAAACCGGCAGCGATGATCACAAGCCAGTTGCCGGTCAGATGCGTCTCAGCGCCGCCCATCGCATAGGCCAGCACCGCCGGTGCCAGAAACAGCCCCGCGATCAGGGCGCCGCGCTCTGCCCATTCGTGTTGGCCGCTGCCGTCAACCAGACCACCGATAATGCCGGACGCACCCATGATGCGCCCGTTGACCAGAAGATAAAGTGCTGCGGCCGAGCCGATCAGCAGGCCTCCGAAAAGGCCGAGGATCCAATCCATTGGCATTGTATGTTCCTAGGTGTTGGGGGCTGCTTTCAAAGACCGTTGATCGGGACTTTGAAGTAGCGTTGTCCGTTGTCTTCGGGTTCGGGGAATTGTCCGGCCCGCATGTTTGTCTGGATCGACGGCAGGATCAGCTTGGGCATACCCAAAGTTGCATCCCTTTGCATCCGCATCGAGACGAATTCCTCCATCGGTCGACCTGCGCCCACATGCACGTTCAGCGCCTTTTGTTCGCCGACAGTGGTTTCCCACGCAAAATCGTCACGGCCAGGTGCCTTGTAGTCATGGCCCACGAAAATCCGCGTCTCGTCCGGCAGGGTGAGGATCTTCTGGATCGAGTTATAAAGATCCTCAGCCGATCCGCCGGGGAAGTCACAGCGTGCGGTGCCGAAATCTGGCATGAAAAGCGTGTCGCCCACAAAGGCCGCATCGCCGATGACATAGGTCATGCAGGCCGGCGTATGACCGGGCGTATGCAGCACATCGGCGCGCATCTGCCCGATGTGGAAACTGTCGCCATCCTTGAACAGCGCGTCGAACTGCGACCCGTCGCGCTCGAACTCGGTGCCTTCGTTGAAGACCTTTCCGAAAGTATCCTGCACCACCGTGATATTCGCGCCGATGCCGATCTTGCCGCCAAGCGCCTCTTGCAGATAGGGGGCTGCGGACAAATGGTCGGCATGCACATGGCTTTCGAGAATCCATGCAACCTCGAGCCCTTCGGCCCGAACCCATGCGATCACTTCATCAGCCGATTGGGTGTTGGTGCGGCCAGAAGCGGCGTCATAGTCCAGAACACTGTCGACAATGGCACAGTTGCGACCCTGTGGTTCGGATACCACATAGGACACAGTGTTCGTGGCTTCATCGAAGAAGGCTTGCACTTTTGGTGTCATTTCTGGTCTCCTGATATACTATACGAATGCATATCGAATACATTTCGATAATGCAATGTGTGGTCGGAGGATAGCAATGTCAAGTCCTGACACTGCGGATGTTATGGCCTCGCGCCTCGATGAGGCGGCGTCCGAGGCAGCTGACATGATGAAGGCGCTCAGTAATCCTGGCCGCCTGCGTATTCTTTGCGCGCTTGTTCCCGGTGACAGGACTGTGGGCGAGCTTGAAGAACTTGTCGGGGCGAGCCAGTCTTACGTGTCCGGTCAGTTGCTGAAACTGCGGGCAGAGGGGCTGGTCGAATGCAGCCGTGAAGGCCGCAGCATGCACTATCGTCTGGCCGATCCGCGCGTGCGCCCGCTGCTTGAACGCGTCTACGACCTTTTCTGCCCCGTCTGATACCGTGCCAGCTCGGCCCGTGCGACCTGACGTCGGTGCACAGCATCGGGCCCATCAGCCAGCCTGAGCGTGCGCAGATGCGTCCACTGTCGTGCCAGAGGCGTGTCCTGGGAAACACCTGCAGCGCCATGCATCTGGATTGCCTTATCGGTGATGTCCAGCGCGACCAGTGGCGCCACAACCTTGATCTGGCTGATCCAGGGTGCTGCGGCCCGCGCGTCCCCCTGATCCATCATCCATGCCGCCTTGAGGCACAGAAGCCGCGCCTGTTCGATCTGCATCCGCGCATCGGCAATAATGTCAGAGTTCTCGCCCAGTTGCGCCAGTGGTTTGCCGAAGGCCTCGCGCTGCAATGACCGCAGGCAAAGCAGTTCCAGCGCCTTCTCGGCCTGCCCGATGGCCCGCATACAGTGATGAATCCGGCCCGGTCCCAGACGGCCCTGCGCGATCTCGAAACCGCGCCCTTCACCCAGCAGCATATTCGCGGCGGGCACGCGGACATCGGTAAAGCGGAAATGCATATGCCCGTGAGGCGCGTCGTCGTGGCCGAAGACCTCCATCGGGCGCAGCTTTTGGATGCCGGGGGTATCGGCAGGGACAACAATCATCCCGTGTTGCTGGTGCTTGCCGCCATCTGTCGGCGTGTGCACCATGACGATATAGACCGCGCAACGCGGGTCACCGGCCCCCGTGGCCCACCATTTTTCACCGTTCAGGATGTAGTCGTCTGCGTCGCGGACGCAGGACATGGCGATATTCGTGGCATCCGAGCTGGCGACCTGCGGTTCGGTCATCAGATAGGCCGAGCGGATTTCACCCTCCATCAGAGGTTTCAGCCAGCGCTCTTTCATGTCGGAGGTCCCGTAGCGGGAAAACACCTCCATATTGCCGGTGTCGGGGGCGTTGCAGTTAAAGACCTCGGCGGCCAGATGGCTTTTGCCCATCTCTTCGGCCAGATAGGCATATTCGACGGTGTTCAATTGCGGCCCGTCACGGAAAGTATCCCAGAAATTCCACAGGCCCGCGGTCTTGGCCCTGGCTTTCAGTCCTTCGAGGATTTCGGTCTGCCTGTCGGTAAATGCCCACCGGTCGCCCTTGTCCACTTCGGCCAGAAACGCGGCATCCAGAGGCGCGATCTCTTCGGCGATCATTGTCCTGACCGCGTCCAGTACCGGTTTCAGCCGTTCGGTGATCCCTAGGTCCATGTTCCGCCTCCCTGATTGGTCCTGTCATCGTGCATTGCCGCAAGGTCGTGTCAATCAGGTGCTTGCCTGACGGCGGGGCAGGGTGGCTAATGGGCGTATGACAGAAGCAGCAGAAAAACTGGGCGTCAGCCTCGCCGACCTTGATGCCTACCTTAGCGACGCCGTCGAGGGGTTTGACGGGTTGCGGCGGGTGACGAAATTCGGGACGGGACAATCCAACCCGACGTATCGGCTTGATGCGGCTTCGGGCGTTTATGTCCTGCGGAGCAAGCCGCCGGGCAAACTGTTGCCCTCTGCCCATGCGGTTGATCGCGAATACCGCGTCATGCGGGCGCTTGCCGCAACGCAGGTGCCGGTGCCAGAGACGCTGCATCTGGCGCAGGCCGGAACCTCGCCCAATGGCCGCGATTTCTTTGTGATGCGTTTTGTGGAGGGGCGGATCTTCTGGGACCCCGCGCTGCCTGACAGCAACGGGGCCGAGCGGGCGGCGATTTATGACGCCATGAACCGAACCCTCGCAGCGTTGCATGATGTAGATGTGGATGCCGTAGGACTTTCCGATTTCGGCAAGCCGGGCAACTATTTCGCACGGCAGCTTGAACGCTGGAGCGGCCAATACCGCGCGTCCGTGGACGCGCCTTCGCCGGAAATGGCAGCGATCATGGCGTGGCTGGACCGCAATATGCCTGCCGATGACGGGCAGGTCGCGCTCGTGCATGGTGACTGGCGGCTGGACAATATGATCTTCGCTCCCGAGGCGGCAAAGGTTGCGGCTGTGCTGGATTGGGAGCTGTCGACGCTTGGTCACCCGATGGCCGATCTGGCCTATCAATGCATGCAGTGGCGCCTGCCCAATCAGGGCGATATGCGCGGCTTGGCGGGTGTGGATCGCGCCGCTCTGGGTATCCCCTCAGAGGCGGATTATGTCGCAGCCTATGCCAAGCGCCGCGGGCTGCACGGGATCGACCATTGGCCCTTCTATCTGGTCTTTGCCTTCTTCCGGCTGGCCGCGATCCTTGCCGGTGTGGCCGCGCGCGCGGCAGCGGGGAATGCCTCAAACCCTGCCATGGCGCGCAAATACGGGGCAGCGGTGCCGGTGCTTGCGGGGATGGCCGTTGCGATCACGCGCGAAGGGGCAGGGGATTAGCCCAGCATCACCCCGATGATGACGGCCATCAGCCCGATCATCGAGACAAAGAGCGCCCCGAGATTGATCGGCAGGATTTTCGAGACGCGCGCGCGCAATTGCTCATCTGGCAGGCCTGCGCGCTTCGCCTTGGTCACGGCCACAATGGAATAGATGATCCCGACCAAACCGACGACGGTCAGGGCGGCTCCGATCCAGATAACTGTTTCCATGACATCCTCTTGCAGTTTTGCGCTGACTACCTGCGGCACGAAGCCTTCGCAAGGGTTGCAGCGCCGATAGCGCTTCGCTAGTCAAAAGGACCAACTCAGGAGAGCAGTGATGAACGATTCCGTGACCGATACAGCCAGCACCGTCGCAGGGCAGGAACTGCGCGCCTTCGTGGAGCGCTACGAGCGGCTGGAAGCGGAAAAGAAAGACATCGCTGACGCCCAGAAGGAAGTCATGGCCGAAGCCAAGGGCCGCGGCTACGACGTGAAAGTGCTGCGCAAGATTGTGGCGCTGCGCAAGCGCGACGCCAATGATCTGGCCGAGGACGAGGCCGTGCTTGAGATGTACAAGGCCGCGCTGGGCATGTGACGATCAACGGAAGGGCAGGATCAACTCCACGCCTTCCATGTCGTCGATCAACGCGATGTCCTCGTCGTAGATTTCGGTCATCGCCTCGATCAGCCGCGTCCCCATCTCGGGAAAGACAACCTCGTCCTCCATTGCCGCGGCGTTGCCATGGGTTTCGATCGCATCTGCGATGGCCTCATGGCGGGCGATCCGGTCGGACGGCCCGATCTTTGGCAGTTCTGTCTGCAAGGCCGCCAGACCATCGCGCGTGATAATGCGCGAGACCATATCAAGTGTGCCTGCAAGCGGGGTTTCGGGTCCGACGCCCGAAAGAAGGCGGATCAGGTCTTCCCAGATGATCGGTGTATCCTCGTTGCACCAGACAACAACCCGCGCACGCGGCGCGGCCCGGCGGATGCGGTCGATGACGCCGGACCAGCGCAGTTCCAAAGGTGACAGCTGGCCCAGAAAATCCCGCAGGCGGGGTTCCTCGGCCAGTTTGGCGACCTCTTGCAAGAATCCGGCCGGATGGCGGATGCCGATAAAGAAACTGATCTGGTCATCGGGAAACAACCGCAGCAGACCGCGTACCTTGCCTTCGATCTGCGGATAGAAGGCTCCGTTGTCAAAAGCCCGCTTGGGGATCGAGATGAAATTGTCGTTGGACAGGACAAGGCGGCTGATGTTGTCTTCGTCAACAATCGCGTCCAGCAGAATATCCCGTGTGCCGGGTTTCGGCGACGCGCCCTTGAGGCTCTGGATCGTCTCGCGCAACAAACGGCGGTATTTGCTGGGGCCCGGGACGATGATGTCCTGTTCAAGCAGCGCTGAGGCATTGCGCAGGACCGACTTCAGCAGCCGCTCTCCGTCCGTGCAATTGGCGCCGATGTGATAGGCGATCTGCATCCAGCCTGTCCCCAAGTATCTTTTGCCGCCATCATAGGTGGAAATGGCGGCGGGAAAACCCGAATTCGGGGCAAGGCAGTCCTGTGGAGCAGCCATGCAAAAATTCTTGGACAGAGCGGCGAAAACCCCATTGCCAAGCAGCAATTTGGCCTGCTATACGCCGCGCACTCGCAGATTGCGGGGCTGCCCGTGAGGCAGACCAGTGCCCCTATAGCTCAGCTGGTAGAGCAACTGATTTGTAATCAGTAGGTCCGCGGTTCGAGTCCGTGTGGGGGCACCATCATTACCACCCAAAATCGCGATAATGTCCTGCCTGTGGTGGGTGCCTTTCAGTGTTTTCCGTCGTAGCGGCAGGGTCGGCGCACCACTCCAGCACGAAGCTGATGTTCTATGCCTGAGGGATGAAATCGCCAAAGCGAGCCGCCGGGCGCGGCACAACAACCGTTTCCCGTCGTGCCCGGCCTCAGAGAGGCCAGACAATCAGCAGCAGAGGGACGCTGACGGCAACAACAAGGATTTCCAGCGGCAGGCCGAGTTTCCAGTAGTCGCCAAAGCCGAACCCGCTTGGGCCAAGGATCAGGGTGTTGTTCTGGTGGCCGATGGGGGTCAGAAACGCGCATGAGGCACCGATTGCGACAGCCATCAGAAAGCTGTCCGGATTGACGCCCAATGTCGCCGAAATGCCCAATGCGACAGGGCACAAAACGGCGGCCGTAGCGGCATTGTTCATCACGTCAGACAGGAACATCGTGGTGACGAGCACGACCACCAGAGCCGCGATTGCGTTGCCCTGTGCGACCGTGTCGACAAGGAACCGCGCTAGCAGTTCTGCCGTGCCTGTCGTTTGCATCGCGCCTGCGACCGGGATCAGCGCCGCCAAGAGAACGATCACAGGCCAGTCGATAGAGGTATAGACCTGTCGCAAGGGCACCGTGCCTGCTGTCATTGAAATCAGCACGCCCAAAGCAAATGCGACCGCCGCCGGCAAAAGGCCAAATGTGACCAGCGCAATCGCTCCCACCATGATTGCAGCGGCAAGCATTGCCATGCGTTTGTCAGGGATGCGCAATTCGCGTGCCCCCAGTGGCACGCAGCCCGTATCGGCTACAAACTCGGAAACCGCATCGGCCGGGCCCTGCACCAGCAGCAGGTCGCCCGACTTCAGTCTGAGACGGCGCAGGCCGGATCGCGGGGGGTGTCCCTGACGCGACACGGCAAGCAGATTGAGCCCGTAGCGCGACCGGAGGTGCATCCCTGCGGCAGAGCGCCCGACAATGCTTGCACCCGGAAGAATGACCAGTTCACGCAGGACGATATCGTTGCTGCTCTTGCGGTCGCGATCCTCGCTTTTGGTGTCGCCCGCTTCGGAGTTGTCCTTCGTGCTGTTTGTATCTGCCCTTTTTGAGGTTTCTGCGCTGCCCTCTTTGTGTTGGACAATCGCCTGTTCCAGTTTGATGTCGAACACCGACAGCGCTTCGGCCAGCGTGTCCACTTCCGCTTCCAGCACGAGAATGTCGTCCGCACGAATGCGCCTGCCGCCATGTGGCGCTGTGAGTTGAACATCGTTTCGGATCAATCCGACGATCTGCGCGTCCTTGTCTTCGATCTCGCGCTCGAAGGCGCGCAAGGTCAGGCCGACGGCATTACTGCTTGGCGGGACGCGCAACTCGGTGAAATACGCCCCTGTGTCAAAGCCGGTTCCTGCAATTGACTTGCGCACAGGGATCAACCGCCAGCCGACAAGCGCCACGAAGGCCACACCTGCAAGGGCCACCGCTGCACCCACTGGTGCAAAGTCAAAGATAGCAAAATGGCCAAGCCCTGCTTCGGCCCGAAAACCCGATACGATCAGATTTGGTGGCGTTCCGATCAGGGTCGTCATCCCGCCAAGGATCGTACCGAAGGCCAGTGGCATAAGGACTTGCCCGGGCGACAGGTCCAGTCGGTCCGCAAGCTGGATTGCAATCGGCATCAGCAACGCCATTGCGCCCACATTGTTCATGAAGCCCGACAAGATGGCACCCAACCCCATCAGTGCCATCATGCTGCTCAGGCGGCCTGCGTTACGCGGCAGAACGCTGCGGGCCAGCCAATCAACGGCACCGGTGTTCTGAAGTCCCTGGCTGAGGATCAGCACGCAGGCAACGGTAATGACCGCCGGATGGCTGAAGCCTGCGAAGGCGTCGGCAGAGGGAACCAGACCGACAACAACGCAGGCCATGAGTGCCGCCAGAGCCACAACATCGTGGCGAAACCGGCCCCAGAGAAACAGGCCCATGGTGGCGACAAGAACGCCGGAGATGAGCATCTGGTCTAGGTTCATGGCACACTCCCCGGTCGTTGCCGTTGTCTGGCCTCTACCTTGCTTGTCAGGCAAACAGCCTGTGCAGACAAGGCCTCTGTATGTTTCCTGTGGCAAAGCGCGGCACCATTGCAGCGTCCCGCGTGCATTTGACTTTCCTGCGATGCGGGTAACTTCTTAGTCAGTGCCATCAACAATTGCAGTCTGTCCGAGGTGTTTCATGCAACAAGATCTTCCGTCTCATGCGCAATGTGTAATCATCGGGGGTGGGTCAATCGGCTGCAATATCGCCTATCACCTCACCAAACTTGGCATGACCGATGTTGTTGTCCTCGAACGCGACAAGCTGACTTCGGGCACAACTTGGCATGCGGCGGGCGAAATCGTGCCGGCTATCTTGGGTAACGAGTGGGAATGCGAGCTCTACACCTATGGCCGCGACCTGATTGCAGGGCTCGAGGCCGAGACAGGCATGGCCACAGGCTGGCGGCAGGACGGCTACATCCAGCCCGCCGATACGCCCGAGCGGTTGGAAGAGTTGCGGCGCGGTGCCGCCTTTATGCGCCGCTTCGGGATCGAGATGGAAGAGATCACCGCCGCCGAGGCCAAGGCCAAATTCCCCATCGGTGATTTCTCCAACACCATCGCGGCCTTCTGGTATCCGCTCGAAGGCCGCACAAACCCTGTCGATACCACACAGGCCTTGGCGCGTGGTGCGCGACGGGGTGGGGCGAGGATCATCGAAGACACCAGCGTGCTGGAAGTCCTGACCGAAAACGGCCGCGTCACCGGCGTGCGGACCGACAAGGGCGCAATTATGGCCGAGCATGTTGTCCTATCGGCTGGCATGTGGACCCGTCAGATCGGCGCGACACTGGGTCTAAACCTGCCGCTGCAAGCCGCCGAACACTACTACCTGATCACCGAACCGATCGAAGGCGTGACCCGCGACCTGCCGCTTCTGGAGGACGCCCATACCTACACCTATTTCCGCGAGGAAACGGGTGGTTTGCTTGTAGGTCTCTTCGAACCTGACGGGGCCCCTTGGAACGTGGGTCACATCCCCGAAAACTTCACCTTCGGCGAGATCGAGCCCGACCTCGACCGCATTCTGCCGCATCTGGAAAAGTCGTTTCAGCGCGTGCCCGTCGCCGCCGAGGCAGGGGTGCGCAAGATTTTCTGCGGGCCCGAAAGCTTTACCCCTGATCTTGCCCCGCTGGTGGGAGAGGCACCGGGCCTGCGGAACTGCTGGGTGGCAGCGGGGATGAACTCGCTCGGGATCCTCTATGGGCCGGGCATCGGCATGACCCTCGCCCATTGGATCGTGAACGGGCATTGCCCTGTGGATGCGACGGCTTTCAACGTGGACCGCTTCGCGGACGGCACGCACAACACACCCGCCTTCCGGCGCACGCGCACCCGTGAACTGCTGGCGAAAAGCTTTGGCGCGCATTTCCCCAACGATACCTTCAAGACTGCACGCGGCCTCAAACGCTCCGCGCTCTATGACAGGCTCAAGGCAGCAGGGGCATACTTCAGCGAAAGCAGCGGCTGGGAGTCCCCCGACTGGTTCGCTCCGACACCAGAGCTGGCAAAGATCGAAAGATACTCATGGGGCAGGCAGAACTGGTTTGACTGGCACGCCGAAGAACACCGCGCCGCGCGCGAGGATGTGGTGATCATGGATATGTCCACCATGTCCAAATTCCTGGTGCAGGGACCGGATGCCTGCGCGCTCCTCAACCGGATCAGCTGCAACGAGGTCGATGTGGAGGACGGGCGCGTCGTCTATACCGCCTGGACCAACGCGCTGGGCGGTTTCGAGGCGGACCTCACGGTCACGCGGCTCGCACGCGACAAATACCTTGTGATCGTGGGCGAGAACTCGCACGGGCACACCGGGACATGGATGCGCCGCCATATCGCGGACGGGGAGTTCGTGACGATCACCGATATCACCAGCGGGATCACCCAGATCAACGTTCATGGCCCAAAAGCGCGGGAGCTGATGCAGCGGGTGAGCGCGGCTGACCTGACGAACGCAGGCTTCCCGTTTATGACGGCGCGCGAGATCGATGTGGGCTATTTCAACGTGACCGCCCTGCGGGTGACCTTTGTGGGTGAACTCGGATGGGAACTCCATGTCCCGACGATCCATGCTGTGCAGGTCTATGACCTGCTGATGGAGGCGGGGGCCGACCTCGGGGTGCGCAATGCGGGCATGCAGACGCTTTCTTCGCTGCGGCTGGAAAAGGCCTACCGCGACTTCGGCATCGACGTGGACAACACTGACAACCCGATCGCGGCAGGGCTTGGTTTCGCGGTGAAACTCGACAAGCCCGGGGGTTTCATCGGGCGCGACGCGCTGGCCGCGATCAAGGCAGAAGGTGTGCCTTCGACCCGCATGGTGCAATTCCTGCTCAATGACCCCGTGCCGCTGCTTTATGCGGGCGAGATCATCTATCGCAACGGCGAGGCGGTCGGCCATATCCAGGTGGGTGCCTACGGGCATACGCTGGGTGGAGCTGTCGGGATCGGTTTTGTCGAAAACGACGGTCCCCTGACGGCAGAGGTGATAGCCAGCAGCACATGGGAGATCGACGTCGCCGGTGTGCGCGTGCCCGCCACCGCTTCGCTGAGCCCGCTCTATGATCCGACCATGGAAAAGATCAAAAGTTAAAGGGGTTGCGACACTGCGTAGACAAGTGGAATTATTTCAGGCTAACTGAAAACTGACTTCAATATTTCGCGGTGACTGAATGACCGTCAAAATCGAGATGCTACGGTGCTTTCGTGCTGTTGTAGAGCATGGAAGACTGGCGGATGCCGCCGTTGCATTGGGCCGGACGACATCGGCGGTATCAATGACGCTGTCGCAATTCGAAGAGTGGATCGGTAAGCCACTTTTCGAAACCAGCCGGAAATCCAAGCTGACGCCGCTTGGCGCACAGATTTATCAGGAGGTCCGGCGCGAGCTGGAGCACTTCGACCGCACAATCGTGAACATTTCCGGTCTTGCTGAAGCACAGATCGGCCGCGTGCGGATCGCTGTAACGCCTTCCGTGGGCACGGTTCTGATGCCGGACGTCCTGCAGAGTTTCATGGTCAAACACCCCAACGTTCATGTCGAAATGCGCGACATGACCAGCAGCGCCGTCCAAAGAGCCTTATCACGCGACGAGGCCGACATCGGAGTAGCCACCCTTGGACCAGCGCCCGGCATGATGCTGCGGATGCTGTTTTCCGACCCCTTTGGCGTGATTTGCCGAGCGGACAGTGATCTGGCCGCGCGGGTCTCGTCAGTGATGTGGGAAGATATCGCCCCTGAGACGTTCATCGTGAACGGGCTTTGCCAGCTTGTGCACGATCCGGCCTTCCAGCCAATTCTGCAGAATGCGCCGCTGAATGTGCCCAATACATCCTCGCTTCTGGCCCTTGTCCGTGCAGGGGTCGGGATCACGCTTTTGCCCAAGCTTGCCCTGATGCCGATGCATGACGATCTGGTTTTCTTGCCTCTGGCCGAAAACAACGTGCGCCGCGAGGTGTTCCTTGCCACCTCGGACCCCGCTTTGCTTTCTCCGGCGGTCAGCGCATTCCGGGCCGAGATTCTGGCCACTCAATTTCAAGATAATTGAAGAAAATCTTATTTTTGCGGGTTTGACTTAAGCGGGTCTGAAGTGGTCTAAGGGCGACCGACGCTTTAGCCCAGAAAAGGACTTCCCGATGGTTGAGACCTTCCGCAACTATATTGGCGGTAAATGGACCGACGGTCCTCAGCATATCGCCAACATCAATCCTTCAGATACCTCGGATGTGATCGGCCACTATGCGCAGGCAAGTGCCGCGCAACTGGATGATGCTCTGGATGCGGCGCGCCGTGCGCAGGCGGAATGGGCGGCCTATGGGCTCGAGCGCAAGCAGAACGTCCTGATGGCGATTGGCAATGCCTTGATGGCACGGGCCGAGGAACTGGGGACCCTCCTGAGCCGCGAAGAAGGCAAGCCACTCGCCGAAGGCAAGGGCGAGGTATTCCGCGCCGGTCAGTTCTTTACCTATTTCGCCGCCGAAGTGCTGCGCCAGATCGGCGAGAACGCCGACAGCACCCGTGACGGTATCGAGGTCGATATCCGCCGCGAACCCGTTGGCGTCGTGGCGATCATCAGCCCGTGGAACTTTCCGACGGCAACTGCGAGCTGGAAGATCGCGCCTGCGCTGGCCTTCGGCAATGCGGTGATCTGGAAGCCTGCCAACCTGACGCCTGCGTCTGCTGTCGCGCTGACTGAAATCATCGCCCAGCAGGACATTCCGGCGGGACTCTTCAATCTGGTGATGGGGGCAGGGCGCGACGTGGGGCAGCGTCTGGTTGAGAGCCCCAAGGTTGATGCCATTTCGTTCACAGGGTCGGTGCCCGTGGGCAAGGGTATTGCAGCTGCTGCGATCCAGAACCTCACCAAAGTCCAGATGGAGATGGGCTCAAAGAACGCGCTGGCCGTGATGGATGACTGCGACCTTGATCTGGCGGTCACGCTGGCATTGGGCGGCGCCTTTGGCGGGACAGGGCAGAAATGCACGGCGTCCTCGCGGCTGGTCGTGCACGCAGCAGTGCATGATGCCTTCGTCGAAAAGCTGGTTGCGGGGGCAGAGGCCATGCAGGTTGGCCATGCACTCGCCGCAGACACGCAGATCGGTCCGGTGGTGAGCGAACAGCAGCTGACCGAGAACCTCAATTACGTCGATCTGGGCAAATCGGAAGGGGCCGAACTGGCCTGCGGTGGTGCCCGCCTGATGCGCGAGACAGAAGGATACTTCATGTCGCCGGGGGTTTTCCTGAATACCACGAACGACATGCGGATCAATCGTGAGGAAATGTTCGCGCCATTGGCCGCTGTCATCAAGGTCGGCAGCTATGACGAGGCGCTGCATGTGGTCAACGACACCAACTTCGGCCTGACCTCGGGGATTGTCACGCGCAGCCTTGCCCGCGCGAGCCATTTCCGGCGCAACGCCCGTTCGGGCTGCGTGATGGTAAACCTGCCGACGGCCGGAACGGACTACCATGTGCCCTTCGGCGGACGCGGTGACAGCTCTTACGGGCCGCGGGAACAGGGCCGCTATGCCGCCGAGTTCTATACCACCGTCAAAACGGCCTATGTCGCCGCTGGCAAGCCGGACTAGCTGATATGTATCTGATTGACTGCCTGCAGTATGCGAACTGGTCCGAGAAGATCTTTCGCCAGATGCGCGAGGGCGGCGTTGATGCCGTCCACGTGACGATCGCTTACCATGAGAACTTTCGCGAAACCGTCCTGAACATCGAGAAATGGAACCGCTGGTTCGAACAATATCCCGATCTGATCTTTCAGGGGGAATGGGCCAGCGATGTGATCAAGGCGCGTGAAACGGGGCGGAC